>JAJYWW010000087.1 GCA_021791295.1 bacterium
TCAAAAATTCGGCGGAACTTCAATGGGAAGCATTGAAAGAATAAAGCAGGTCGCCGGACGGGTAATAAAGGAAAAAAATGGAGGCAACGACGTAGTCGTAGTCGTGAGCGCTATGAGCGGAGAAACCAACAGGCTTTTAGACCTTGCGGTAAAAATGGGCGGAAAGCAGGACGATATGGAAACCGACCTCATAATATCGAGCGGAGAACAGATAAGCTCCGGACTTTTATCGCTTGCCTTAAAAAATGAAGGTTGCGACGCAGTTCCGATGCTTGGGCACCAGGTAAGAATAACGACCGACGAATCTTACGGAAAAGCAAGAATATCTTCGATAGATTCCGAAAATATACGCAGGATGTTAAAAAGCGGAAAAATAGTCGTAATAGCCGGTTTTCAAGGAATAGATTGTAACGGATTTATAACGACGCTTGGAAGGGGAGGGTCGGATACTACCGCAGTAGCGGTAGCCGCCGCAGTTAAGGCCGACAGATGCGATATATATACCGACGTGGACGGAGTTTATACCGCCGATCCTAATATCGTTCCGGATGCAAGGCGGCTGGACGTCGTTTATTTCGACGAAATGATTGAAATGTCAAGCCTCGGCGCAAAAGTTCTCCAGATAAGGTCTGTTGAGTTTGCAATGAAATACGGGGTTAATCTTTTTGTCAAATCCACGTTCGTAGGTGGAAACGGCACTCAAATAAAATTTATAGGAGAAGAAGAAAGTATGGAAGAATTGCAGGTTTCAAGCGTCGCATGCGACAAAGACGAAGCTAAAATTTCTATAAGAGGAATTCCGGACAGGCCGGGCATAGCCGCGAAGATATTTTCTAAAATATCGGCGGCTAATATAGTGGTAGATATGATTATTCAGAATATATCTATCGAAGGACATACCGATTTAACATTCACGGTATCCAAAAAAGATTTAAAAAAAGCTTTGGAAATTACCGAAGAGCTTGCTAAAGAACTTGACGCAAAAGAAGTTTTAAGCGACGATAAGATTGCAAAAGTTTCGGTAATAGGGGTGGGAATGAGAAATCATTACGGAACGGCTTCTACTATGTTCGACGTTTTTGCCAAAGAAAATATAAACATTATGATGATTTCCACGTCGGAAATTAAAATATCATGCGTTATCGACGCAAAATATGCAGAACTTGCCGCCAGAATACTGCACGATGCATTTAATCTCGGCAGGCAGAGTTAAAATAATATAATAAATTTATAAATATGAATAAGGTTTTAGAACAAAAAAAAATAGAGATTTACGATACGACTTTAAGGGATGGCACCCAGGGAGAAGGATTTTCCTTATCTATAGACGATAAATTAATGATAGCCGATATTCTCGACGAACTGGGTATAGATTTTATCGAAGGAGGGTTTCCGGCTTCAAATCCTAAAGATAAAAAATTTTTTGAATCGGCTTCTAAAAAGAAATTAAAACACTCTAAATTGGCCGCTTTCGGAAGCACCAGAAAAAAAAATGTCAAGGCAGAGGATGACGCCGGATTAATAACGCTTGGCGAAACCGATGCAGATTATATTACCATTTTCGGCAAATCTTGGGATATGCACGTAGAAAGCGTTTTAAAAATATCTTTAGAAGAAAATTTGGATATAATATCGGATTCGGTAGAATTTTTAAAATCATGCGGAAAAAAAGTTTTTTTTGACGCGGAGCATTTTTTCGACGGATTTAAATATAATGAAGATTATGCCGTTAAAACTTTGAACGCCGCAATTTCGGCAGGTGCGGACAAAGCTGTTTTATGCGACACTAACGGAGGCTGTCTGCCGGACGATATAAGCAAAATCTTAAATAAGATTAAGGTTAAACATAAAATAGATGTAGGCAGGCTCGGCATACATACCCATAACGATTCGGATTGCGCCGTAGCAAATTCTATAGCCGCCGTTTTGGAAGGAATAAAACACGTTCAGGGAACTATAAACGGTTACGGCGAAAGGACGGGTAACGCCAATTTATCTTCTATTATCCCCAACCTTGAATTAAAAACGGGATTTAATACCATAGGCAAAGAAAAACTTAAAAATCTTCTTAAGGTAAGCAGGTTAATAGATGAAATTTCAAACAATACTTCGGCAAAAAATATGCCTTATGTAGGAGAAAGCGCATTTGCACATAAAGCAGGGCTTCATGCAAACGCCGTTCTTAAAAATCCTTCTTCATACGAACACATTGATCCGTCATTCGTCGGTAATGCCAGAAGATTTTTAATTTCCGATTTATCCGGCAAAAGCAATATAACCGCAAAAGCAAAAGAACTTGGCATAGATATAGGCAATTTAACGGAATCGCAGGAGTCCGAACTGTTAAACAAAATTAAAGAATTAGAAAATTTAGGCTTTAATTTTGAAAGCGCGGACGGTTCTTTCAAAATCCTTTTAAATAAATATTCTTCCAAGGATTACGGGAATAAAGAATACTTTAAACTTTTATCTTTCAGGGTGAACATAGAAAAAACTTTGGATAAAAATATTTTCAGCGAAGCGGTAGTAATGATAGAGGTAAAGGGTAAGACCGAACATACCGTAGCGGTGGGAGACGGACCGGTAAACGCATTGGATAACGCATTAAGAAAAGCTCTTGTTAAGTTTTATCCCGTTCTCGACGAAATGAAACTTACGGATTTTAAAGTCAGGGTTATAAGCGGCAAAGCAAAAACCGGAACGGCTTCTCTCGTAAGGGTTTTAATAGAATCTTCCGACAAAGAGGAAAAATGGACGACGATAGGGGTATCGGAGAACATTATAGAGGCTTCTTATATCGCTCTTGCAGACGGCATAACATACAAACTCGATAAAGATAAAGGCGGAAAATAACAATGACGGATTTTGACAACGTAAAAGAAACCGGTTTTTTTAAGGCTTTATATTTAACATGGAAAAAATCTCTTTTCAGTCCGGAAATATTTTACGAAGAGTTAAACAATACCGGCGGACAAGAAGAAAAAAGTTTATCCAAGCCTTATTTTTACGCTCTTTTGTTTACGTATATAAACTTGGTGTTTTCTTTTTTCTGGGAAGTTGTTTTTTTTAAGATCGGGTTTTACAGGAATTATGCCGTTTTGCCTAAAATACCGCTTTTCTTCGAGAATAAAAGTTTCATAGATATGTATATAATTTTAGGCGTCATATTTCTTCTGTTTATTCTCGGAATTTTATATACTATTTTTCTGGCAATTCTAACTATAATCGTTCATGGATTCGTTATGCTTATGGGCGGTAAACAGGGTATAAGAAATACGTTCAGGATAATAGGCTATGCTTCGGGCGTTGGAGCTTTTTCCATTTTTCCGATATTCGGATATAATATATCCGCCGCATGGTTCGCCGCTCTTTTAATTATAGGCGTCAAAAAAACCAACGGATTATCGACGTCAAGGTCGATAATGACGCTTTTACTGCCGTTTATTTTCCTCTCTTTAATATTAGCAGTTTTTTTAATAAAGATATTGACGGTAAGGTAAGTAATGGGTGTGATGGTGCCGGCAAGTTGAGGCGGGGACAGAATTGAATTCTGTCTTTCCAAGTTGTGATGGTGCCAGAATTCAATTCTGGCACCATAATATATAATAATAAATTAAGCTTTGCCGGAAGAGCCGAGGACTTTCATTCTTTCGGTTATTACTTCGACTACGTAATCTCTTGCGGGACCGAAAATCTTTCGGGGGTCTATTTGGGATTTATCGTTAACCATGCTTTCTCTGACTTTTGCAAGAAATGCAATGCGGAGGTCGGTGTCGGTATTAACTTTATTAATGCCGAATTTTACGGCTTCTTTAAGAACGTCGAACGGAACGCCTTTTGCGCCTTTTAAATCTCCGCCGAATTCTTCGAATTTTTTCGATGCGGTTTCAGGAACGGACGAAGCGCCGTGAAGTACTAAAGGGATGCCCGTTAATTCTTTGACTTTTTTCAGCCTTTCAAAATCGAGCTTTGCTTCTCCTTTAAACTTGAATGCTCCGTGTGAAGTGCCTATAGCGGGCGCAAGAAAATCTATGCCCGATGCTTCTACGAAATCACGCGCTTCATCCGGATTCACAAGTACGGCATCTCTTTCTGCGACGGAAACGTTGTCTTCTACGCCTTGAAGCCTTCCAAGTTCGGCTTCTACCGAAATTCCGACAGGATGGCATATGCCTGTTATCTGTTTTGTCAATTTAAGATTTTCTTCGTAGGGAAAATGTGAAGCGTCTATCATTACGGAAGTAAATCCTGCTTTAACGGCCGTCATTACCGCCTTAATGTTAGAGCCGTGATCAAGATGCAGAGCTACCGGTATAGACGGGTATTCATCCGAAAGCGTCTTAACCATGGAATGCAGCATTTTTGCGCCGGCATATTTCATAGCGCCTTCGCTTGCCGCAACTATGATAGGGGATTTTTGAGAATCGGCAGCGGTAAATATTGCCTGCAAAAATTCCATATTGTTCGCATTAAAAGCTCCTACGGCATAATTTTTCTTATTTGCATCGTCAAGAATTGC
>JAJYWW010000137.1 GCA_021791295.1 bacterium
ATATTCTAATTATACTGACTATAAAGTCATATTGTCAATTAAAAAATTTATAATTTAATAATCTTATTTTAAAGGTATCGATATGATTAAACGTTTTATAATAGTTTTGCTTGTTCTGATAGTTATTTTCGGAGGAATATTCGGTTACAAAGCGTATAAAGGCTACGAAATGGGAAAGTTTATGAAAGCCAGGAAATTTCCTCCCGTTTCAGTATCGGCAGCAGTTTCTAAAATAGGAAACTGGCAGCCTTATATACATACCATAGGCAACGTATCGGCTATAAATTCCGTTAACGTAACTACGCAGGTGGCAGGACAGGTCAACGGCATATATTTTAAATCGGGGGAGTTTGTTCGTAAAAATCAAGTTTTGGTTACTCTTGACGATTCTCTTCAGCTTGCCCAGTTAAAGCAATACAAATCCCAATTTATAGCCGATAAATTTAACTATGAGCAGTACAAAAAAGCCTATGCTCAAAATGCCGTTTCTAAAGCATCGTACATATCTATGCTTTCTACTTTAAAGCAAAACGAAGCGCAAATAGCTCAGGCGGAAGTGACTATAGCCGATATGACGATAAGGGCGCCTTTTTCCGGAATAGTGGGGATCAGGAATGCTAGTTCCGTAAACCTGGGTCAGTACATAAATCCAGGTGCAAATATAATACCGCTTTATTCAATTAACCCGATATATATAGACTTTACTATGCCGCAAAACGATTTGCACGCTTTGAGGATAAATCAAAGAGTTAAGATTGAGTTGGATTCCTATCATAAAATTTTTTACGGCAGAATAAAAACTATAAGCATAGACGTCAATACCGTTTCGCGCAATATAACCGCCAGGGTTATAGTGGACAATCAAGGAATGTATTTAAGGCCGGGAATGTTTGTCACAGGCAGGGTTTTCTTGCCGGTTATACATAACGTCGTGACGGTACCGGCAACAGCGGTAACATATAATCCATACGGCGATTTTGTTTACGTGGTTGTTAATAAAAACGGCGTAAATATCGTAAAAACCGATTATGTTAAGACGGGAGAAGAAAGAAACGGAGAAGTAGTTATACTTAAAGGTTTAAACGCCGGCGAAAAGGTCGTTACGGCAGGGCAGGTAAAACTGAGAAACGGCTTACCTGTAACCATAAAAAACGAAGGCGCGGATAATAAAGGTAAAAGTAAAAGTAAAATTAAAACAATAGTAAAAGATAAAAGGTAATTAAATGAACGAAATAAAGCCGCACAAAACTAAAAGTTTTACCGATATATTCATTCAGCGTCCGGTTCTTGCAATAGTTATAAGTCTCGTTATATTTATACTTGGAGCAAGATCTCTTTCAGAATTGACGTTAAGGGAGTATCCGAAAGTAAAAGATACTCTTGTTACGGTTCAAACGGCTTATCCGGGAGCAAGCGCGCAGGTAGTGCAGGGTTTTATTACAATGCCTTTGGAAAGAGCCATAGCTTCTTCGGAAGGCATAGACTACATGACTTCGACGAGTACCGAAGGCGTAAGCACTATACAGGTTTTTATGAAATTAAACTTCAGCTCCAACGCCGCTCTTGCCGAGGTGCTTTCTCAGGTCAATTCAGTATTAAACCAGCTGCCCAAGCAGTCGCAACTTCCCGTTATTACAAAAACAAGCGTAACCAACCTTGCGTATTTATATCTGGCGTTTACTTCAAATACGCTGTCTAGTTCTCAGATTACGGATTATTTAACCAGGGCGGTTCAGCCAAAAATTCAGGCTGTAAGCGGGGTTGGACAGGTTCAAATATACGGCAACAAGCAGTTCGGCATGAGAATATGGCTTAACCCTAAAAAAATGGCTGAATTTAACGTTACGCCTATAGACGTTTCAAACGCCCTTGCAAACAATAATTATATTGCTTCTAACGGTTACACTAAAGGAAATTACGTTCAGGTAAATATTTCTGCCGATACGCTTTTAACGAGCGTAAAACAGTTTAGGAATTTAGTAGTTGCCGACGACGGAGGTACATTAGTAAGAATTAAAGATATAGGAACGGTAGAAATGGGAGCCGTAAGCAACGATGCCGGAAATATAATGAACGGCAAAAGAGCCGTAGTTATGGGTATTTTTACGACTCCTACGGCAAATCCGCTGACTGTCGTAAAAAAACTTACGGATATGATTCCTTCGTTAAGAAAACAGCTGCCTGCGCATATGAAACTTAGGGTTGCTTTTAACAGAACTATTTTTATAAGCAGTTCTATTAACGAGGTTATTAAAACGGTTGCAGAAACCCTTATAATAGTTATAATAGTTATTTTTTTATTTCTCGGTTCCTCTAGAAGCGTGGTTATTCCCGTAATAGCTATACCTTTATCGATTATAGGCGACCTGTTTATAATGTATTACCTAAACTATTCAATTAATTTGCTGACGCTTTTAGCTTTCGTCCTTGCTATAGGCTTGGTCGTGGACGATGCTATTATAGTAGTCGAAAACGTAAGCCGTCATATAGAAGAAGGTAAAAAACCGTTTGATGCGGCTATTGTTGCGGCAAAAGAGCTGGGCGTGCCTATTATCGCTATGTCTATCACTTTAGTGGCGGTTTTTCTCCCTATAGGTTTTATGGGCGGTCTAACGGGAGCGCTTTTTACGGAATTTGCCTTTACTCTTGCCGGAGCGGTGCTTATTTCCGGAATTTTAGCCTTAACTCTTTCTCCTATGATGACGTCTAAGTTTTTAAAAGAGGATATGGGCAAAAAAGGTCTTCCGCATTTTCTTGACGTAACTTTTGAAAAAATAAAAAATATATATTTAAAAATACTTCACGGCGTTCTTGATTACAAACCGGTGGTAGCGCTAGTTATAATAGTCGTTTTAACCGCCGCATATTTTTTGTTTGTTACCACAAAAAGCGAGCTGGCTCCCACGGAAGATCAGGGCGTCGTTTTCGTACAGGGCACCGCATCGCCTACTTCTACCTATAAAAATTTAAAACATTACGCAAAGCAGATAGGGCATATTTATGATTCATTTCCGCAAATGAACAGGTATTTTATGGCATTGGGAGCTTCAGGCAACAATACCCTGATATCGGGTATGATTCTTAAACCGTGGAGCCGGAGGAAATTAACGCAGATGCAGCTTACCCCTATGGTACAGGAAAAATTAAACTCTATAACTGGTTTGCAGCTTGCGGCGTTTGCGCTTCCGAGCCTTCCGGGTTCGCAGGGTCTTCCCGTTATGTTTGTTATAACATCTACGGACAATTATCTTGAAATGAGAAGCGTTGCGCTTCGGCTTGAGCAAAAAGCGATGCAGAGCGGACTGTTTTTGTATATGGACAAAGACCTAAAGTACGATGAACCACAGATAAAAATTATTATAAATAAAAACAAAGCGCAGAGTATGGGCGTTAATATGGCGACGATAGGCGATACGCTTTCTACCATGCTGAGCGAAAATTACGTAAACTGGTTTGAAATGGACGGTTACAGCTATAAGGTTATACCTCAGGTAATTCAAAAATACAGGTATGACCAAAATTTGTTAAAAAATTATTATGTAACGGCTTCAAACGGCAATATGGTTCCGCTGTCCAGCTTTGTGAGCTTTAAAACCGTTACGGTGCCTGAATCTTTAAATCAGTTCGATCAGCTTAATTCCGTTACTATATCCGCCATACCCAAGCCTGGAGTAACTATAGGACAAGCGTTAAGTTTTCTTGAAAAAACCTCTAAGAAGATTTTTCCTAAAGGATTTTCGTATAATTTTGCCGGACAGTCGCGCCAGTTCGTTCAGCAAGGTTCGGCCATGGTAGTAACGTTTTTCTTTTCCTTGATTATAATTTATCTCGTTCTTGCCGCTCTGTTCGACAGTTTTATCGACCCTGTTATTATATTAGTCAGCGTTCCCATGTCTATAACCGGAGCGTTAATATTCTTAAGTTTGGGTTTTGCGACTATTAATATTTATACGGAGGTAGGACTTGTTACTCTTATAGGTCTCGTAAGCAAACACGGCATTCTCATTACAAAGTTTGCAAACGATTTGCAGAAAGAAGGCATGGATAAACGAACCGCAATAGAGCAGGCGGCATCTATAAGGTTAAGACCGATACTGATGACTACTTTTGCTATGGTTTTCGGCGTAGTGCCGCTTCTTCTTGCTACCGGCGCAGGCGCAGTCAGCCGGTTCGACATAGGTTTGGTTATAGCCGCCGGACTCGGAATAGGCACTTTTTTGACTATATTCATAGTTCCTACGGTATATATGTTTTTCGGCAAAGACTTGCACAAAAACAAAGAACATAACAATTAATCTGACGCCTTTTTCTATTTTCGAAGTCTTGGATCGACGAGAGCGTAAGCGATATCGGCCAAAAGGTTGCCGATAAGAGTAAGTACGGCGCCTATAACGAGTATTCCCATTATGGTAGGGTAGTCCCGCGCGAGGACGCTTTGATAGAAAAGTCTTCCCATTCCGTTTATATCGAAAATAGTTTCTATAATAACGCTTCCTCCTATAAGTCCCGGAACGCTTAATCCGAGGATAGTGATAAACGGAATCAGTGCGTTTTTCATGGCATGCTTATATATTACGGTGCGTTCTTTAAGCCCTTTAGCTCTTGCCGTCAGGATATAATCCTGCCTGTAAACTTCAAGCATATTGCCCTTTAAATATCTGGAAAGTCCGGCAATACCTCCGAATCCTGCGACGAATACGGGCATGATTAGATGTTTTGCAATATTTGCGATTTTGCCCCACAAGGGGAGAAAATTATAACCGGCAGAGGTTATGCCCCCTATAGGCAGTAAGTGCAGATCTATTCCGAAAAAAATAATTAAAAGAAGCGCGACCCAGAAAGACGGCGCCGCAAAACCGATAAAAACCAATACCGTCGTAATTTTATCAAAAGGGGAGTCGTGCTTAACGGCAGACATAACCCCCAGAGGAATAGAAAATAAGAATATAAAAAACATAGCAAGAGAGTTTATTATAATAGTTATGCCTATAGTTCTTTTAATTTCGGTAATAACGGGTTCGTGGTTTGCGGTAAAAGAAACCCCGAAATTAAGGGTGGCTATCCGTTTAAGCCAGTCGTAATACTGAGTTAGAAGAGGTTTGTTTAAACCGTAAAGTTTTGTGAGCATCTCCCTCGAAGCAGCCGAAACTTTCGGATTTAAACCCAACTGTTCGGTAAGGGGATTGCCCGGCGCAAGGTGTATAACGAAAAATGATATTAAAGTTATGCCTATTAAAATAGGTATCATAAAAAAAATTCGTTTTATAATATATATTCCCATAATGTAAGCGCTGCCCTAAAAAAAATATTTTATTTTTATAAAGCTATATTATATATTATAATATTCGATAATTAAAATTAAAAATTTGATTTAAATCATGAACGAAATAATAAGCGCTTTTAAAAAAAATAAACTTGCTTTATACTCTTTGATTTTTATTTTGCTTATTATTCTGGCAGCCGTATTTGCGCCTTATATATCTCCGTACAATCCGGATAAAATAAACGTAAACGCAATACTCCGGCCGCCCAGTTTTACGCATCTCCTTGGAACGGATCAGCTTGGACGCGATGTTTTTTCAAGGCTTATTTACGGCTCGAGAATTTCAGTAGAAGTCGGTTTTATATCGGTTTCCATATCCCTTTTTATAGGGATAATAATAGGCGCGTTTGCAGGGTATTATGCCGGTTTGACGGACGGTTTTTTAATGAGGTTCGTCGATATCATGCTGACTTTCCCGTCTTTTTTTCTTATTCTTGCGGTAAGCGCTATTTTAAGGCCGTCTATCATAAACATCATGATTATAATAGGCCTAACTTCATGGATGGGCGTAGCCAGGATAATCAGGGCGGAATTTATGCAGAACAGGGAAAAAGACTATGTTTTATCCGCAAAAGCGGCAGGGGCTCCAGACCTTTATATCATGTTTATCGAAATTTTACCAAACGTCGTCGCCCCTATTTTAGTTTCGGCTACGCTTGGAATAGCGGGAGCAATCTTAATACAGGCGTCTTTAGCTTTTCTCGGGATAGGTATTATGCCGCCTACGCCGAGCTGGGGAGGAATGCTTTCCAGGGGGAAAACTTATATAATGGTTGCATGGTGGCTGACGCTGTTTCCGGGTATTGCAATTTTACTCACCGTCCTAAGTTTCAATTTAGTCGGCGAAGCAGTCAGAAATGCCCTCGACCCCAGATATTCGTCTGAAAAATAATACAGGGACAGAATTCAATTCTGTCCGAAAAGGAGAAAAAAGGCGTCAGATTTTATTTTTATCATAAATAAACATTTAATTTATACAAAAATATGTTAGCGAAAAATTAATCTGACGCCTTTTTTCTGTCCCTGTCACAAAATGGAAAAAAGAAATAAATATTTAAAAAAAAGCACAAAAATGCTAATATAATATATGCATATTAATTATTGAATTAAATTTTAAAGAGGTTTTTACAATGAACGCTCGCAGACTGCCTAAGGTAATTATTTTATTTTTATCCGTTATTTTTATTTCCGGCGCAATGCTTACCGGTTGCGCTACAACTCGCAATACCGTAGGAAAGCCGATACCTGCTTCCAACGTCGATAAAATAATAAATGGAACGACGACAAAATCGCAGATAATTTCCATGTTCGGACCGCCTTATTCTATAAAGAAAAATCCGTTCAAACCCGGCGTAGTTACTTATAAATACAGATTCAGATATAAAAAATACGTTCATTTAGGAAATGAAATTCTTACTGCTTCGACGAGAAAATTTAAAGAAAAATTATATATAGTTATTAAAAACGGAATAGTGATAAGCCACAGTTTTACGACTACAGGGAACACTTCGCTAAGGAGGATTTTAAAAAAAGAAAAACAATGAAAATAAAATTTACGAAACTTCATGGAGCCGGTAACGATTACCTTTATATAGACGGCATTAACGATATTCCTTTCTGTATAAACGCCGATAGCGGCAGTAATTTTTTTAAAGAACTTGCGGTTAAAATAAGCGACAGACACTTCGGAGTTGGTTCCGACGGTATTATAATAATTTTGCCGCCTTCGTCAACAGGCAAATCTTCCAATTCTTTAAAATCAACATCCGGCGTTAAACCGGATTTTAGGATGAGGATGTTTAACGCAGACGGTTCCGAAGGAGAAATGTGCGGCAACGGAATAAGATGTTTTGCAAAATATGTTTACGATAAGCATCTTACCGATAAAAAAATTATAAACATTGAAACGCTTGCGGGAGTTAAGACGGTCGAAGTTTACTTAGCCGAAGGAACCGGCACGGTTAAAGAAGCAAAAGTTTTTATGGGTATTCCAGAGTTTGAGACCGGTAAAATTCCGGCAATTTTTAAAAAACTGGAAATAATAGAGGAAAAAATAACTGCAGCGAATAAAGATTTTACCGTATCCTGCGTTTCAATGGGAAATCCGCATTGCGTTACGTTTGTAGAAGACGTAAAAAATTTTGACGTTCATTATTATGGGCGCTTAATAGAAAACGATGCCGCATTTCCTAAACGTATTAATATAGAATTCGTCGAGAAGCTTGACGACGGAAACGTGTTGGTAAGAACATGGGAAAGAGGTTCCGGCGAAACTTTGGCATGCGGTACGGGAGCTTGTGCGGTTTATTCCGTTATGAAAAAAACAGGTAAAATAGGCAGCGAAAAAAATGAACTTAAGGTTAATTTATACGGCGGAACTCTTAAAATATCGGGAGATTTCAATAACGGCATATATATGGTCGGTCCAGCCGAAGAAGTTTTCGGCGGTTATTTTAATTTTTAATTATGAAAAAAAAGATTTTACTCGTTTTTATTGCATATTCTTTCACTCTGCTCAGCTGTTTTTTATACGGCACTGCTTTTTCTTATACGGATTATTTAAGCAAAAATGCGGAACCTTACCTGAATTATAATAACGAAGCCGTTTTTAAAAAAGCTTTTAACAGTTTTGTTTCGGGCAGATATAAGGTTGCGGCTGGAGAGTTTTGGCTTTATTTGCACGACGGAGGCACGACGCTCGGTAATTTTGCGCTTTATTATCAAGGATTGTCTTTTATTAATCTTAAAGAATACGGAAAAGCAAATTATGCCTTAATGAAACTTGCAATCTCTTATCCCAATTTCATCTTTTATAAAAACGTTATTTTTTATCTTGCCGTTTCGGAAGAAAAAACAGGCGGTTATGTTTCCGAAATATCACATTTTAAATATATTATTGCGCATTCAAAAAAATCGTCCGTACGTTCTTTTGCAATGTACGATATATACAAAGCATATGCTAAACTGAAAGATTACAGACTTGCGGATAAATATTTAAAGCGGCTTTATATAGACTACCCATACTTTTGTAAAATTAATCGTATAAAAATAAAAAAATCCTCTTTGAATCTGTCCGAAAAAATTAAACGCGGAGAAGATTTATATTATGATTCTTATTATGCGGAATCTATTGCTCTTTTAAAAACGGCTGCTTTAAAAAACAAAAAAGCAAAATTTATTATTTTAAAAGATTTAATGAAGATTAGAAGTCCTTTGTTTTTAGATAAAGCCGATGAATGTTTAAAATACGAAAAAAATAAATCATGCTATGAATATTACGGAGTAAAAAATTTAAAAATATTAGATTTAAAAGCCCGTTATTATTACATTCACGGACAAACTCAAAAAACGTTTTTAATTTTAAACTCTATATCCGAGAAATATGGGTTTCTTGACCGAAGACTTAAAAATATTTACGGGAATATTTTATGGAACTATGTTTTAAACGATTTGAAATCAGGAGAATTATTGAGCGCGGCAAAAAGACTTAAGTCTTTTTTTGTTATAGACGATTCCGTAAACCGTAACACCGCAAGATTTCTATTCTGGTACGGTATTATACTTGAAAAATTAGGCTATAAAAAAAGAGCCGTTTTTTATTTTAACTTAATAAGGGCATCAAGAATTTTAAGGTATTCTTATTACGGTATTATGTCGGGCATATTTGGCCGCAGACTAACCGGCGCCGCAGATTATTCTTCGGAAGTCTTGAATGACGGCGATATCCGCAGTTATAGCATTGCATCTTTGAAATATGCATCCGAATTTAAAAAAGCGATAAATAATAATTACGCCTTAAATTTAAGATTTAAGAGGCTAAAAGCGCTTTTGAATCTAAATATTTATTCCCTTTCTTATATAGAACTGCGGAAAATAGCGTTAATGTATCATAATAATAAAAATTTCGACGTTTTTTTGATATATTTGCTTTATAAAAAAGGATATTACGGGTCGGCCATTAACATTGCTTTCACTTTAATTTTTAAAAATGACGGTTATAGGCATTTCCTCTTAAATAAAAAATTTTTAGAAATTCTTTATCCAAAGCCTTATTACGGCTATGTAGAAAAATATTCTTCAAAATACGGTATCCCCGTAGATTTAATATACGGAATAATGAGGCAGGAGAGCCTTTATAATCCGGCATGTTATTCCAGCGCAAGCGCTATAGGGCTTATGCAGATTATTCCGTCCACGGGATACTATATAGCAAGTCATACCGGATGCTATAATTTTAATCCTTCCATGCTATACAGCAAACATATAAATATAAGTTTCGGCTCATATTATTTGAAGACCCTTCTCGATCAGTTTAACGGAAAAAAATATCTTGCTATAGCTTCTTATAATGCCGGACCGGGAGCTGTTTCATACTGGAAAAACAATCTTTTAAAAAATGATGCAATGCCTCTTTTTATAGAACTTATACCGTTTAATCAAACAAGGACTTATGTTAAAAGAGTTTTGGCAAATTATTACGTTTATAATTTTCTTTATAATTAATTAACCGATATGAAGAAAAGTGCCGATTTCGAAGATACGGCAAGCAAAAGTGCCGAAGAAAAAGCAAAGCAAAGAATAGCAGAGCTCACAGATGCCTTGAACTATCACAATTACAGGTATTATATGCTTGAAGATCCCGTTATTTCCGACTTTGAATTCGACAAACTTATGCGCGAGCTATCGGATCTTGAGCGAAAATATCCTCAGTTCGTAAGGCAGGATTCGCCTTCTAAGAGAGTCGGCGGCGCCGTCAGCGAAAAATTCAGTCAGGTTAAGCATAACGTCCCCATGCTCTCCTTGGATAATGCTTATTCGCGCGAAGAAGTTTTAGAATTTGACGCAAAAGTAAAAAGATTCCTCGGATATGCGGCGGAAGAAAATATAGATTATGAATGCGAACTCAAATTTGACGGACTTGCGGTTGAAATTGTCTATAAAAACGGCTTTTTCGTTCAAGGTTCTACCAGAGGCGACGGCGTTACAGGAGAAGACGTAACCGCAAACTTAAGAACTATAAATACGATACCGTTAAAACTTTTAAAAGATATAGAATATATAGAGGTGCGCGGAGAAGTTTTGATGGATAAAAAATCTTTCAAAAGCCTTAACGAAGAAAGATTAAAAGAAGGTTTAAGCCTGTTTGCGAATCCAAGAAACGCCGCTTCGGGCAGCATAAGGCAGTTAGACCCCGATATAACAAAGAGGCGAAATCTTATAATGTTTGCTTACGGGGTCGGCGATTATTCAATAAAAGACGGTTCCGATTTTAATACGCAGTTCGAGATGATGAATTTTTTAAAAACCGCAGGCATTAACATAAATAAAAAAATAAAATTGGTAAAAGGTATATCGGGAGCGGTAAATTTTTTTGACGATATAGCCGAAATAAGAGAATCTCTGTCTTTTGAAATTGACGGTATAGTTATAAAAGTAAACAATATCGAACTTCAAAAAAAACTTGGCGAAATATCAAAAAGCCCAAGGTGGGCCGTCGCATATAAATTCTCCGCCAAGCAGGAATCATCAGACATAATCGATATAGAAGTTTCCGTTGGAAGGACGGGGATTTTAACTCCGGTCGCTATTTTAAAGCCGGTTAACATCGGCGGAGTATCGGTCAAGAGAGCTACGCTGCATAATCAGGATGAAATATACAAGAAAAATATAAACATAGGGGATAAAGTTCTCGTCGAAAGGTCGGGAGACGTCATTCCCGAGGTGGTTAAAGTAATATCAAAAGGCAGACATGACGGAGCGTTTAAACTGCCGGAGTCTTGTCCATGCTGCGGCTCTTCGGTCGTTATAGACGGCGCAGCCCACAGATGCATGAACGAACTTGCATGCCCATGCCAGATTAAGGGGGCTATCGTTCATTTTGCATCGAAAAGAGCTATGGACATAGAAGGGCTAGGCGAAAAAATAGTCGATAAGCTAGTGGAAAAAGGTTTAATAAAAAACGTCGCAGATATTTATTATTTAAAGCGCGGAGATTTAAGCGGGCTTGAAGGTTTCGGGGAAAAGTCGGAAGAAAATCTTTTTAATTCTATTGAAAAATCTAAAAATATATCATATGATAGATTTGTTTATGCGCTCGGCATAAGACACGTCGGGGAACATATAGCCGATTTATTAGTCGTGTATTTCGGCGATATAGAAGGCATAAAAAAAGCTGACATAGAGGAACTGTCGTCCAAGTATGGAATAGGAGAAGAAATAGGCAGGTCTATTTATAATTTTTTTAGATTGGATTCTAACGTCGAGGTCATAAAAAGGCTTTTCAATGCAGGCGTTTCTCCTTATAAAGCAGAAGTTCAAAGCAGAAACGAAAACGGTGCCGTTTACGGAAAAAGTTTTATTTTTACCGGAACTCTTATAGATTTTACGAGAGGAGAAGCCGAAAATATAGTAAAGGCGGCGGGAGGCATCATAGAAAAGACGATTAAAAAGAAGTTGGATTACGTAGTTGCCGGTTCCGATCCCGGTTCGAAGTACGATAAAGCCGTAAAACTTAATCTTAATATAATAAACGAGGACGAATTTAAAAAGATACTTAATAAAAAAATAACTTAATAAAATATTTAAATCTAGCAAATAAATTTAAACTTTTAATAACGGGTGTATTTATGTCAAAGTTAAAGTATTATGTTTTAGCGATGTTTTTTTTATGTTTAACCGTTTTTGTCAATATGTCTTCGGCGCATGCATTCCTTACTCCCAGACTGACAAGGAACATACCGGTAGGCAATATGCCTTACGGAGTTTCTTTTTCTTCTAACGGAAATTATGCGCTCGTGACCAATGCCGACGACAATACGGTATCCGTAGTGAGTATGGCCACCAAAGGGGTCGTAGCCGCAATAAAGGTTGGAGTTCATCCAACAGGGGTCGCTATTGCCCCTTCGCTGACTTTTGCTTATGTTTCAAATACGGCTTCCGGCGACGTAAGTCTTTTAAATATGTCGACGTTGACGAAAGCTTTAAATATCCATACCGGAGGAACGCCCTTAAATATAGTTTTTACGCCCGACTCCAGATATGCGTTCGTAACGAATATGCACGATAACGACGTAGACGTTATAAATACCGTTCAAAATGCCGTTATCAAGAGAATAAGAGTCGGAAAAGAACCTCAAGGAATCGCAATTTCCCCGAACGGAAAGATAATAATCGTAACTAATGCCGGCGGCGCGTCCATTTCGATAATAAACGTATCGACGTTTTCGGTTATACGTAACGTACATACCGGATTAAATCCTACTTCCGTCGCTTTTTCTCCATCCGGAGCGCCCGTAAAATATTTTTATGTCGCATCGGGCAAGAAAAATAAAATTTACGTATATAACGAAAAGAATTTTGCATTAGTAAAAAAAATTAGAACTTTATCCGATCCGTCATCCTTAGCTTTGACTCCGGACGGAATGATGCTGTTTGTAGTAAATTATCAAAACATGGCAGTAACTATATATAATGCCGTTCATTTCAATCATATCAAAACTATTAATATGCCTTCCGGACCTATAAACGTATCTGTCGCTCCGGACGGCAGCGCAGCTTTGGTAACGGTAACCCGCGCGGCGAGTGCGGCTTTTATAATAATAAAGAAGACGAATACGGTTTATGCAAAAATAGGTCCGTCTTCTCCTGTTACGGTAGGCACGCCGGTTTCCGGAGTTCCGGGTCAAACGCCGGCAGAGGCTGCGGCTGCTATAACGGCTCCGTCGTCCCCTGCTCCGGTTTATACGGCGCCTCCGTCAAATTACGTTCCGCAGCCTTTCGGGAAACTTGCCACTGTTTATACGGGCAAAGGACCTACAGCGGAAGCTATTACCCCCGACGGAAGATACCTTTACGTAATAAATACTCAGGCATCGACATTAAGCATAATAAACATTGCAAACGATGAAGTCGTTAAAACCGTTAAAGTCGGAAATTATCCGTCCGCAGTCAGAATTTCGCCGAACGGACATTACTGTTTCGTCGTTAATTCCGGTTCGGATACCGTAACTATAATTTCTACGGGCAATTACTATTGATTAAAAGAAATCTTTATATATTTTTTAAATCTTTACCGTTTATTTTATTTATACTGATTACTCAAAAAAGGTTTGTTATTTTTGGAGGCAGGCGGACTTTAAGTCAGAAATATCACTTAAAGTCCGCAAAATGGCTGACGCGTATAATTGCTTCATTAGGCCCTACCTTTATTAAACTGGCTCAAGTTATATCTACGAGAGCCGATTTTTTGCCGCCGGCTTATTTAGACGCCTTAGCTACTCTGCAAGATGAAGTTCCACCCGTTTCGTTTACTAAAATTAAGCCTATAATTGAAAAAGATTTTGGAAAAAATATAGACGAAATATTTGAAAAATTTAACGAGAATCCTCTTGCGGCGGCATCGGTTGCGCAGGTGTATTCCGCTGTTTATAAAGGTAAAGACGTTATAGTTAAAGTAATAAGGCCCGATATCGAAAAAAACGTTTCGATAGATATAAAAACATTAAAGAGCGTATTGAATCTGTTAAAAATATTTTTTCCGCAAAATAAATCTATCCATTCCATTTCGACGGTTTTAAGAGAGTTTGGCGTTACTATATACGAAGAAATGGATTTAAACCATGAAGCAAAAAATATAAAAGAATTTAAGAAAATAGAAAAAGAATTAGGCTTTATTATAATACCGGAAACATATCCGGAATTAACCTCGAAAAATGCTTTAGCGATGGATTTTCATATCGGCACTAAAATAACTAATTTTAAGAAAATTAAGGAATTCGGTCTCGAACCTAAAAAAATAATAAACAAACTTATAGAATTTTATATTTATCAGGCTTTAGTAGCCGGAGTAGTTCACGCCGACCCGCATCCGGGCAATATTTTGGTAAACGAAAAAGGAAAAATAGTTATGCTGGACTTTGGTCTCGTCATTCATATGTCCGAAGATACCAAGCAAAATCTTATTAAAGCCGTGCTTGCCGGAGTCAGGGAAGACATTCCTGGAATAATCGACGCATATTATGCGTTAGGCATTATTAACAAAGAAGTTTCGCGCCAGCTTTTAGAAAGTATGGCTGCCAAATTATACAAAGTTTTAAGCCAGAAAGATATTTCCAGTAAAAAGATACAGATTATAATAACCGAAATAATGAAGAGTTTTTATGCTTTTCCCTTCGAGCTTCCGCAAAATTTAGTATATATATTTAAAACGGCGGCTCTGCTCGAAGGCATAGGAACAGCCTATAATCCTTCTTATAACTTAGTAAAAGATATTATTCCGGTAGCTAAAAGATATATAAAGCAAACCGAACTCGGAAAAACTTTTTCTCCGGTATCTTTTATCAAAAACGGATTTAACCAGATTAAAGAATTTTTTAACGACACAAGAAGGCTTATGCATGCCGCATATTCCGAAAATTTCAGGGTTAAAATACATCCTACAAATATATCGGCTCTCGAGAATTTTTTAATCCACGTCATAAAAAGATTGATTGCCGCCGTTACCGGAGGCTTTATCGGAATAATTTCCGCGCTAATATTTATCGAATATAAAAATATTTATCTGCTTATAGCCGGTTTAATAGTTTCCGCATTTATAGTATTTCTGTCGATAGCGTTTCCTATTAAAACTACCTACGGTTATTCGACCCTCCTTGACGTATTCAGACATGGAAACGATGAATAGTATTTTAAAGGTGTCAGATTTATTTATTTTCTTACTCCCGACTGGATTTGTGTGCCGTCAAGCATTTTTTAAAATATTTTGTGCAGGTTTTTTAAATAATTTTATATAATATTACAAATATGAGAAACGAAAATAAAGTTAAAAATTTAGGAGTTATTATTTTAGCGGGGGGATTAGGGACAAGGATGAAATCCGAAAATCCTAAGGCGCTTTCCGGTTTGCTCGAAAATCCGCTAATATTTTATGCTATAAAATCGCTAATAGACGCTGGAGCAAGATTTAATCGCGAATCTTGCGGCGAATATGATGAATATTTTGGCGGCATAAAAGCTAAAATAGATAAAATCGTAACCGTGATAGGACATAAAGGAGATTTGGTAAGGCAATATATAGAAAATGAAGCAAGATTCAGAGCGAAAAATATTTCTTTCGACTTTGCCGTTCAAGAGCAATATCTGGGAACAGGAGATGCAGTCAAAAAAGGGCTTGAAGTTTTTAACGACGATGCGAAAGAAACGGACGTAATTATTTTGCCTTGCGATATGCCGTTAATAACCGACGAAACGTTTGCCGAGACGATAAAATTTCACATATCGAACAATGCCGATTTAACGGTTATGTCGGTCGATGCTAAAAATCCATATTCATACGGCAGAATTTTGAGGGATAAAAAAGGCTGCGCGGAAAAAATAATAGAAGAGAAAGAGTTATGCGATTATCCTAAAAATACCGCTCTTATAAAAGAAATTAATTCTGGAGTTTACGTCGTAAAACTCGATCTTTTAAAGCGCTTTATTAACGAAATTAAACCCGATAACAGAAAAAAAGAGTTTTATTTTACCGATATAGTCGATATATTTTACGGCGCAGGACTAAAAACTTTATGTTTTAAAACCGTCGACGAAGAGGAATGTGCAGGCGTTAATTCTAAATACGATCTTCTTAATGCGCAAAAGATAATGCAGAAAAGACTGATCAAAAATCTTATCGAAAAAGGCGTCGATTTTATATCCGACGAAAACATTTACATAGGTTATAACGTTGAAATAGGCGAGGCATCGGTTGTTTATCCTGACGTTTTTATTTCGGGAAAGACGAATATAATGAAAAAAGTCGTTTTAGAAAAAGGATGCGTAATAAAAGATTCATCTATTATGGATAATGCGGCGATAAAGAGCTACAGCGTTATAGAAAATGCGGTCATAATGAATAATGCGCAAATTGGACCTTTTGCAAGAATAAGACCGGAAACAAAAATATCGGAAGGCGCAAAAATAGGCAATTTCGTAGAGATTAAAAAATCTTCTATAGGCAGAAATTCCAAAGCGTCCCATCTGAGTTATATAGGAGATTCCGTTATAGGCGAAAACGTCAATATAGGAGCAGGCGTTATAACCTGTAATTACGACGGAGAAAAAAAGCATATTACGGAGATTGAAGACGGATGTTTTATAGGTTCGGATTCTCAGCTTGTCGCGCCGGTTAAGGTCTGCAAAAATTCATACGTCGGTTCGGGAACTACGGTAACTAAAAACGTTCCCGAAGGCGCGCTTGCAATTTCCAGAGTGCCTCAAAAAAATATAGAAGGCTGGGTTTTAAGAAAACAAACGGCAAAAAAGACTAAAAAAGATTGAAAAATTTTAAAAATAAAACTTTAAAACTTGAAGCAATATTTCTTAATTTAAAAAAGTAAAAAAGGAGATTTAGGGGTATGTGCGGTATAATAGGTTTTTCAGGCGCCGGCAATAAGAATTCTAAGCTGGCAGACTGCGAAAGTTCCGTAGATATAGTTTTAAACGGACTTAAAAGCTTGGAATACAGAGGGTACGATTCTTCAGGCGTTGCATATTACGATGAAACCGACAATAAAATAAAATCGATTAAAAAATCAGGCAAACTCGCAAATCTTTCGGCCGAGTTAAGCTGTATTAAACCCGTTAAATCCAATATTGCGATAGGCCATATAAGGTGGGCCACGCACGGCAGACCTAACGACGATAATGCTCATCCCCATTTAGACTGTTCCGGAAATATAGCTATAGTGCATAACGGAATAATAGAAAATTATGTAGTTTTAAAAAATAAACTTATAGATAAAGGACATAAATTTATTACTCCTACCGATTCTGAAGTAATTGCCCACTTAATAGAAGATTATATAAAAAGCGGAGCTAAAACTTTTTACGAAGCCGTCAGACTTGCTTCGCTGGATCTTTCGGGCGCTTTTGCTTTTTTGGCGATGAATGCCGAGGAAAAAAGCATATGCGCCGTAAAATATGGACCGCCTTTAGTTATGGTAAATAAAGATAAAGAAATTTATTTTGCAAGCGACGTTTCGCCTCTTATTCAGTATTCCGACGAAGTTATATATTTAAAAAATTCGGAAATAGCATATTTTAAAGACGGTTTGCTTAAATTGACGGATTTTAAAGGCAAACCGTTAAATAAAACCGTTACTAAAATAGACTGGGATGCGTCGAGGGCGGTCAAAACCGGCTTTTCTCATTTTATGCAGAAAGAAATATTCGAACAGCCTTCATGTCTTTTGGATGCTTTTTCTTCCCGCATAATTTCGGTAAAAAACAACGGCTCAGCCGCAGGTTCAAATAAATCGGATTCCTTCTTTTCCGGATTTAAAATTATGCTGGAAGACGTAAGATTGACAAAGAAAGATATCGATAAAGCGGGCAGAATAATTATTACGGCTTGCGGCTCTTCTTATTACGCCGGTCTCGTAATTAAATATATTACCGAAACTATATGCGGTATTCCAGTAATAGTAGAATACGGTTCCGAATTTAGATACGAAAATTTTCCCGTTTCAAAAAACGATATTTTTATCGGTATTTCACAATCCGGCGAAACTGCCGACACTAACAGCGCTCTTGAGATTGCAAAAGAAAAAAAAGCAGGCATACTTTCCATAACCAACGTCCCCGGTTCACAGATAACTACAATGTCGGACAAAGGAGTAATATATACGCACGCAGGTCCGGAAATAGGCGTAGCTTCTACTAAAGCGTTTACGACTCAGATAATGTGCGGCTTGCTTTTGGCTTTGCGCATTAAAGAGATTAAAGATAATGCTTCCGTTGCAGGAAAAAATTTTAACGGAGTTAATTTTTTTGACGAAATCGTAAATCTTCCAAAGAAAGCGGAGCAAATTTTATTTTTAAACGATACGATAAAAGAAATAGCAAAAAAATATTATAAAAATACAAATTTTTTATATCTCGGCAGAGGAATATTATATCCGATAGCTCTTGAAGGCGCTTTAAAATTAAAAGAAATTTCATACATTCATGCGGAAGGCTATCCGGCAGGAGAAATGAAGCACGGACCTATAGCTTTAGTCGATGAAAACATGCCGGTACTGTTTCTTCTGTCGAACAATATGCTTGCGCCTAAAACAATATCGAATATAGAAGAAATAAAGGCCAGAGGCGGTAAAGTCATAGCCGTGGCGGATTACGAACCCGATATAGACGGGATATCGGATCTTATTAAAATACCGGCGTCAGCCGAAGTTCTCAGCCCGATTCTTTATACTATTCCGCTGCAAATTCTGGCATATCATATCGCCGCGCTTAAAGGCACGGATATAGACCAGCCGAGAAACCTTGCAAAAAGCGTGACCGTGGAGTAAAATATTAACCGTGAATAATATACAAGAAACGGATTATCTATCCGGACTAAACGAAGAACAGCTGAAAGCCGTAACTCACTCTGACGGACCGCTTTTAATACTTGCCGGAGCGGGTTCCGGAAAGACCAGAGTCATAACTTTAAGGGCAGTCCATCTAATAAAAACCGGCAAAGCAAAACCTTATAATATACTCGGCGTTACGTTTACCAACAAAGCGGCCCGCGAAATGAAAGAAAGAATAAAAAAAGCGCTTAAATATAAAGAGCAGGATGAATTTTTAGGTTACGACGGATATCCCGAAGTCAATAATACCGGTATGCGCGGTAGCGTCGCCGTTCAAGGACTGCCGGAATTTTCAACTTTCCATTCGTTTTGTTTAAAACTTTTAAGAAGACATGCCGATTTAGTCGGCTATGAAAGGTCTTTTGTCGTTTTCGACGAAGACGATTCCGGAAAAGTGATTTCTAAAATAATTAAGTCGTTAAATTTAAACGAAAAAATAGTAACGCCGTCCAAAACAAAATATTTTATAGAAAAAAATAAAAATTCTTTTATTACTCCGGATGAATCTTTCGGCAGCGTAAGAGCCTGGGAGAAAGATTATGCAGTAATATATTCCGAATATGCAAAAAAGCTTAAAGAAAGCAATGCAATGGATTTTAACGACCTTTTGTTTAACGCCGTAAAACTGCTCCGCGATAATCCCGCCATTCTTGAACGCTATTCCAATCTTTACAAATATATTATGGTCGACGAATTTCAAGATACTAATTATATACAGGATAAACTTATTAAACTTCTTGCGCAGAAACATCAAAATATATGCGTAGTCGGAGACGACGACCAGTCTATATACAGTTTCAGGGGCGCTACTATAGATAATATTCTGAGTTTTGAAAAAACCTATGCAGGCTGTTCGGTTATAAAACTTGAAAAAAATTACCGCTCTACCAAAAACATACTGAATGCCGCATCCGCTTTGGTAAAAGGAAATAAACTGAGAAAGGATAAAACCTTAAAGACCGATAAAAAAGGCGGCGGCAGTATAATTACTATCTACCAGGCAAATAACGATTATTCCGAAAGCTATTATATTGCAAAAGAGATAAGACGGCTTATCAGGGAGGACGGATACTCGAATAAAGACATAGCTATATTATACAGGGCAAATTCGCAGTCGAGAGTTATAGAGGACAGGCTGTTAAAAGAAAGCATAAGGTATAATATTTACGGCGGATTAAAATTTTATCAGAGAAAAGAAATAAAAGATATTTTGTCTTTTATAAGGTTTGCCGTTAATCCGAGAGACGCCGTGAGTTTTGAAAGAAGTATCCAGTGCGTTCCGACAGGGGCCGGCGAAAAAACTATTAAAAATATGCAGGATATCGCCGCTAAAAATGGATCCGATATTTTAAAAACCTTAAAAAACGGACTATTTTCATCGATAAGGGGACTGGGTAATATACAGATTCAGAGCATTTTAAGCGCAGATTCCAATGAAGAGATTTCAGCCGCTAATTCAAATTCTTCCGGCATAGCAAACTATTTTGACGTTATATTGAAAATAAGGCATATGATAGAATCTGCGATTTCTTATTCCAAAGAAAACTACGGTCCCGATATTGAAATAAAAACCGGAGATAAACTGGCGGATATAATCAATTTTACCTATAAAAATTCCGGCTACGAGAGTATGCTTAAAGCGGGAGTCGCAAAGTCCAACGAACTTGACGGAAACAGAATAGAAAATATAGAAGAATTAATTAACGCGGCGCACGATTTCGACGATATAACCGAATTTTTAGACCAGAGCGCAATAAACGATACCAAAGAAGAGCCTAATTCCGAATACGGTTCCGATATAACCAAGGTATCGCTTATGACTTTGCACAGCGCAAAAGGGCTTGAATTTCCCGTAGTTTTTATAGCAGGATTAGAGGAACATCTTTTTCCTCACATAAGGTCTTTAGATAACGAAATGTCGTTAGAAGAAGAAAGAAGATTGTGCTATGTGGGTATAACCCGCGCAAAGGAAAAACTTTATCTTACATGGGCAAAAAGAAGGCGGTCGGGGAAAGATTATAAATATAATATGCCTTCAAGGTTTTTAAGGGAAATACCGGAAGAACTGATAGAAGAAATATTAGATACTTACGAATATTACTAATTTATTTTTTGATTTAAAATTTAAAGGAGATTTATATAATGGATATAAATCACGTTATGAAACTGGCAAAATTAGATTTAAACGAAGAAGAATCGGCGCATTTTGCTTCCGAACTTAATAAAATTATAGGATATATAGACATGATACAGTCTGCCGACGTTTCGAAAATAGAAGACATTCTTGACGAACTTGATTACGACAGGTTAATTTCAAACGAAGGTTTGAACGAAAGATTTTATAAAGACTGCCGTATCGACGAATGTAAAACCGACGATACGTTCGATTTTGAAATAGTAAAATCTAATGCGCCGAGCTTTGAAGTGCAAACTTCCGGCTCAGGCTCGGAAGATACCGTAACCGAATCCGGTTTTTTTGTAGTGCCGCAGGTTATAGAATAAAAAATAAAATATAAAGACGATTAAGAGGACAGCAAAACATGGACGATTTATGCAGGTTGACTATAAGCGAACTTGCCGGTCTTTTAAAGAAAAGGGAAGTTAAAAGCACTGATATTCTTAATTCCTACGTAAAAAGAATAGAAGCCGCAGAGCCGGAAATTTCCGCTTATCTTTACAAAGACTTTGAAGAAGCCGAAAGAAATGCCGAAGCAGCAGATAAAATTATATCTTCAGGTTCCGATTACCCTGAGCTTACCGGAATACCTCTTTCAATAAAAGATATTTTTTTGATAAAAGGCAAAAGAACTACGTGCGCGTCAAAAATATTAGATAATTTTATAAGCCCTTACGATTCTACCGTTGTAAGAAAACTCAAAGAAAATAATTATGTTTTCTTGGGCAAAACGAATCTTGACGAATTTGCAATGGGTTCTTCAACCGAAAACAGCGCATATAAAATAACAAAAAATCCTTACGATTTAAACAGGGTTCCAGGCGGTTCAAGCGGAGGTTCCGCCGCTTCGGTTGCGGCCGATTTATGCGCGGGTTCTTTCGGAACTGATACCGGAGGTTCGGTAAGGCAGCCTGCCGCTCTTTGCGGAGTAGTCGGATTAAAGCCGACATACGGCTTGATTTCAAGATACGGCATAATTGCTTTCAGTTCCTCTTTAGACCAGGCAGGCATCCTATCCAAAGACGTCACTGACGCCGCTGTTATGCTTGAAGCCGTTGCGGGTTTTGACGAAAAAGACCAGACCACGAGAAAATTTAACGTAAAAAAATACGCGGAAATAGTTAAAAAAGCCGATAAATCCATATTGAAAGGATTGAACGTCGGAATTCCGGCAGAATTTTTTTCCGACGGTTTAGACCCCGAAATAAATTCAAAGGTTTCGGAAATAAAGGTTTTACTTAAAGATATGGGCGCAAACATAGTCGATATTTCTCTTCCCGATACCAAATATTCGGTATCTGCATACTATATAACCGCCACAAGCGAGGCAAGTTCAAATCTTGAAAGATATGACGGCATAAGATACGGTTACAGATACAATGAAAATGACGGGGGCACAATACAAAGCTTGGACGGTCTCTACAGAAAATCCCGCGAAGCCGGGTTTGGAAACGAGGTTAAAAGACGCATAATACTTGGAACTTTTGCGCTTTCGGCGGGTTATTACGACGCTTATTATAAAAAAGCTTCCTTAGTCAGAAAACTTATTATAAAAAATTATAAAGATGCGTTTGCAAAAGCCGATATAATAATCGGGCCGACTTCACCAACGCCTGCGTTTTTAATCGGAGAAAAAACGGCCGACCCTCTAAGTATGTATCTGTCCGATATTTACACTATTTCGGTTAATCTCGCATATCTTCCGGGTTTAAGCATTCCAGTAGGCGCCGTAAAAAATCCTACGAAACCGGACGGCGTTCTTCCGGTAGGGCTGCAGATTATATCTCCGTGGGCTACGGAAGACAGGCTTCTTTCCGTTGCAAAAATTATAGAAGACGAAGTTAAGTTCAGAGAAAAAATAAAGTAATAAAGGTGTCATAATAAAGGTGTCAGATTTATTTATTTTGAATGATTATACTTTAAAGAGGAAAAAATATGCACGGTAATAACGATTCATTCGAGGCGGTTATAGGGCTTGAGGTTCATTCCCAGCTGCTTACTAAAACAAAAATGTTTTGTTCTTGTCCGAATATTTTCGGTATGGAACCGAATACTGCGGTATGTCCGGTCTGCCTTGCTCTGCCCGGCGCTCTTCCCGTAATAAATATCGAGGCGGTAAGGCTTGCGGTAAAAGCGGCTCTTGCTTTAAATATTAATATTAACAAAAGAAGTTTGTTTGCAAGAAAAAATTATTTTTATCCCGACCTGCCGAAAGGCTATCAGATATCGCAATATTTGGATCCCGTGTCTTCCAACGGCTATTTAGATATAGAAACCGAAGACGCTTCTAAAAAAAATAAAATCAACAAAAGAATAAGGATAAACCGCCTTCATATCGAAGAAGACGCCGGAAAATTAATTCATATAGGAAACCGGTCGTACGTTGATTTAAACAGGGCAGGCACGCCCCTCGTGGAAATAGTTTCCGAACCTGATTTAAGTTCAGCGGCCGAAGCTTCAGCTTATTTAAAATCGCTCAGGGAAATACTCGTATATCTTGGAGTTTCGGATGGAAATATGGAAGAGGGAAGTTTCAGGTGCGACGCCAATGTTTCGGTCAGAAGGAAAGGCGATGCGGAACTCGGCACAAGGGCGGAAATTAAAAACGTAAATTCTTTTAAATTCGTAGAGAAAGCCATCGAATTTGAAATAGAAAGACAAATTGACCTGATACTTAGCGGCGGGAAAGTAATTCAGGAAACAAGGCTTTACGATTCCAAAGAAAATATTACAAGGTCTATGAGAGGCAAAGAAGAAGCCCACGATTACAGGTATTTTGAAGAGCCGGATCTGCCGCCGTTAGTTCTTTCCGAAGAATTTATTAACGAAATAAAAAATTCGATTAAGGAACTTCCTGCAGAAAAAAGGCGCAGATATGTTTCGGAGTATAAACTTACCGAATACGATGCGGAAGTGCTCACTCAGGATAAAGAAATTGCAGATTATTTTGAAGATTTAATTAAAGAAAACTCAAATAGAAGAGATATAAAAAAATTAGCAAACTGGGTTATAAACGAACTTCTTTCCGAGTTAAAATTAAAAGAATCAGGAGAAAGAAGACCGGTTGCTCCTCAAAATTTTCTTGAGCTGATAACGGCGGTAGAATCGGGAAATATAAACAGAAATACAGGTAAAATAGTGCTTGCCG
The DNA here is from genome assembly GCA_021791295.1 of bacterium. The sequence continues at coordinate 24,039 of JAJYWW010000137.1, forward strand.
AAATGCTTTCATCCGGTAAAAGCGCGCCTGAAATAGTCAAAGAAAAAAATCTTGCCCAGGTTTCGGATGACAAAGGCATCGAAGACATAGTAAAACAGGTAGCCGCCGAAAATCAGAAAGAATTTGCCGACCTTACAGGCGGAAAAGACAAACTGTTCGGTTTTTTCGTCGGCGAAATCATGAAAAAAACTAAAGGTAAGGCTAATCCTAAAAAAGCTAACGAGATATTGCGCAAATATATAGACGAAAATAAATAAAGCATTTAAGTTTTATTAGGAGGCTGAAAAAATGGCTTTTTACACGCTAAAATTAAGGGGCGACGATGTAGTCGAAATGATAGACCAGAGAAAACTCCCCCTTGAAGTAATTTACGTCGAATTAAAAACTTATAAAGAAGTTTACGATGCAATAAAAGATATGATAGTCAGAGGCGCTCCTGCAATAGGAGTTTCTGCCGCTTTCGGTTTATATCTCGGAGCAAAATCCTTGTTTGAATCGCAGGAAGTAAAAGACTATGAATCATTCAAAAAAAAGTTTTTCGATATAGCCGATTTTATGTTCTCTGCAAGACCTACCGCAGTAAATCTCGGATGGGCTGTCGACAGGATTAAAAAGATTGTTTTAGACGAAGGAAGTAACAATTCCGATTTAAAAACAATAGCTGACCGCATAAGAAAAGAATCCGTTAAAATTTACGATGAAGATATAGAAATTAACAAAAATATGGGAAAGCATGGAGCCGCTCTTTTAAAAGACGGATACAGCGTTCTTACCCACTGCAACGCAGGAGCGTTGGCTACCGCCGGTTACGGAACCGCGCTCGGCGTTATCAGGGCGGCAGTTTCGGAAAACAAAAAAATATCGGTAATTTCCGACGAAACGAGACCTTTTCTTCAAGGCGCAAGACTTACGACTTGGGAGTTAATGGAAGACGGAATACCGGTTACCCTTATAGCCGATAATTCCGCAGGTCTTTTAATGAGAAAAGGCAGAGTAAACGCCGTTATAGTCGGTGCGGACAGAATAGCTTCCAACGGCGACGTTGCCAATAAAATAGGCACTTATCAGGTTGCCGTACTTGCTAAAGAAAATAATATTCCCTTCTATGTTGCGGCGCCGCTTTCCACTATCGATCTCAACATTAAATCAGGCGACGAAATTCCCATAGAAGAGCGCGACGTTAACGAGGTAGTTTCGGTATTCGGTAAAAGAATAGCTCCGGAAAACGTAAAAGCGGCTAACTATGCTTTTGACGTTACGCCCAATAAATACGTTTCCGCTATAATCACCGAAAAAGGCGTATTATATCCGGATTATAAAAAATCTATTGCGGACGTTTTCCGTTAATGATAATATAATAAAGTACTTATAATTTCGACAGCCGTTATGTATATATTATTTATATATTATTAACGATAATGATAACGATAATATATTAATTAAAATAATTAAAATAAATTGAATTAATTTTATTAACTAACTGCAATAAAACTGCAATAAAATAAAAATAAAAATTAAAAGAGCGAAAAATTATGAAAGGCATAAAAACGGCAGGTAAAAAAAACGGCAGTCCATTTGAAGGTTCAAAAGTATGGATGGACGGGAAATTCGTAGATTATAAAGATGCAAAAGTTTCCGTAAACAGCCATTCGCTTCATTACGGTTTAGGCGCCTTTGAAGGAATAAGATGCTACGAAACAAAAAAGAAAGGCTCCGCAATATTCAGGTTGGACGAACACATAGACAGGCTTTACGACTCCTGTCATATTCTTCAGCTGCCGATTCCATATGAAAAGAAAGAAATTAAAAAGGCTGTAATAGAAACGGTAAAGGTAAATAAATTTAAAGAATGTTATATCAGGCCGATAGCTTTTATCGGAGACGGCGGCGGATTAGGCATATTCCTTAAAAATTACGATACAAGGGTGGCTGTTTCAGCCTGGTACTGGGGAGCATATCTCGGTGAGGAATCGTTAAAAAACGGCATTAAAGCTAAGGTTTCTTCATATGCAAGATTTCACGTCAATACTTTTATGGGTATGTCTAAATCGACCGGTCAGTATATAAATTCAATTCTTGCCAAAAAAGAAGCCGTAAGCGCGGGATGCGACGAAGCTATAATGCTAGATACTTCAGGATTTGTCTGCGAAGCAAG
>JAJYWW010000062.1 GCA_021791295.1 bacterium
ATGCCATATTTTAAAAAAAGAAATTATCAATAAAATCAATAGCTTATCATTTAAAGGGTCTTGTCATATTGACAAGGTTTGTCATTTTGACTTATCATATTGACAAAATAGGTCATTTTGACAAAAAAGAAAAAGAATATTTTTTTTAAAAAATATATACGGAGCATAAAGCTATCTTTTTAAAAATAGCCTTTAAAGTTAATAAATATAAGGCGTTAAAAGTTAATGTAAGATAAATTGTTTTTTTAAAAAATATATACGGAGCATTGAAACCGTTTTAAATCTTGAAGTCGCATTTTGCGATTTCAAAAAAGCCAGGCGCAGATTTTTTTAAAAAATAGCCACTGTGCAATTCAGTTCACATCTGCCGATTTGACATATGACATTTTGACAGTATGCCAATTTGGCAGAGTAGGGTAGGGTAGGGCGGGGTAGAATATGATAAAATGTAAGGTTTGCTTTTTTAAAAAAATAATTAAGGAAAGAAAAAAAGCCCGCTCTGGAAAGCGGGCAAAAGAGAATTGGAAGGTTCTATGAATATTTAAATTATACCCTATAAAAATATAAAAGTCAAGTTTTTCGTCATGGCAAAAACTCATCATGGCATTTAAAGCTGATTTGAAATTATTTTCTTGGGCGGATTTCTTTATGGCTTCGGGTGAAGGATTCGAACCTCCGTAATGGGAGTCAGAGTCCCATGTCCTGCCGTTAGACGAACCCGAAAAATCGTCATGGCAAATTATACATCGTAAATCTGCGTATAATTTGTCCAATAGCCGTTTTCATATGTGAAGTTTAAATTTGCGTGGAGCTTAATATCTTCAAAGCATTTTTTTAATGCTTTTTTTTTATCTTTTAAATCCATATCAGTATCATTAAGTCCGGTCTTTTCATATAACAAGTCTTCATGATATTGATTCCACTTCGTTGATTGAATGAATAGGTCAAGTAGGATTGTTCGGGGGGATTTGTATTGCAAAACTTGGTTAAAATCAATAGCTAATCCTTTTTTTGAAATACAAAAGTCAAAAAATTTTTCATTTAAAAGGATTTCTATTTCGTCTTTAATTTTATCATGATAGACTTCGTAAACAAAAGAAGTTTTTAATTTACCCTTTGGGCTACTTTCCGTATAATCAACACCTTTCCACCTAAATAAAGAATCGATAAACGACTCTCGATTGTGCGGGTCATTTTCTAATCCTCTGTCTTTCATAAAATCAGAAGGTTTTAATTTACATCTTATAACGCTTTTGCCTTCTAAATTTTCAGATACTTTATTAAATAAATTAGAATTTTGAATATATTTTTTAAGTAATTGAAGTAATGTAATTAAATCATAGGCATTAATAGTTTGCGGGCTATCAAGAGTAACTGTCGTATCTCCCCATTTAACAGTTTTTGTAAATTCCTTTTTTCTTTTCCAGCTTGCAGAAAAAGGTAATGTGTGTAAAAGCGTAGGGTCTGTTTTAACTAAGTCTTTTTTCTCAATCATGAAAACATTATTATATAATTTAAAATATTTGTCAAATTATTTTTCTTTATTTTATTTATTTTCTTTTATTATATTAATCTTTTTTCTATTGTTTTTTATATTCACTCTAACATGCCTCCCTTTTTAATAAAAAAAAAGGGAGGCTATTTATATAAATTATATTCTTTATATAATTTATATACTTTATATAGAAATTTAACCTGCTTGGGAGTAAGGGTTGCGGGGGCGTTTGGGGGTTACCATTCGGAATTTGGGGGTTACCATTCGGAATTTGGGGGTTACCATTCGGAATTTGGGGGTTACCATTCGGAATTTGGGGGTTACCATTCCAGATTAGGTAACCCCCCTTTAAAAAATAGTAAATTAATATTTATCAGTAAAGTCTTTATGTGTTAATATAGGTCTGTCATAAATATCTGAATTATCAAACAAATCATAACGCTTTGTTTCATTATTAAAAACATAAATATTTTCAGGCAAACTCCCGTCAATTCTGCTATCTTTAAACCCATAAAGTAAAACATAATTCCTAAACTTATCTTTTGTCTTTCTGCCTATACTCCAATCATTTTCTAACTTTTCTCCGGCATCGGCAAAAAACATTGCGTAGCCATAGTCCACATCATAAGCAATGTCCCCACTTTCCTTTATCCCGTTTGCTATGCTTACCATATCCGGCAGTTTTTCGGCTTTCATTTCGGTAATACCTGCCTTAGAATAGCTTGCAAGAAAGCAAATACAGACATTCGGAAACTCATTACGCAAATCGTCAAAATATTCAAATAACCTATCGATATAAATCATGAGAATATCGGTAGGTCTCTTATCCCTTATCCTCATATACCTTGCAAGTTTCTGAATATAGTCGATAACAAGAAATACCTTTTTGTCTTTATTCCTTAATAAGATATTTCTAATATCCTTAAAGCTCGGCTTTATCGCATATAACAAGTTTTCGTTATTAATATTTTTCCGGCGCAACCTTTCTTGAATATGATTTTCATTACCCTCGTAGTAACATAAAATTGAAAGGCAGTCGGGCATTTTTGCATGCACGTCTGCAATTTCCATTGTAAATTCCGTTTTGCCCGTTCCGGTTGCTCCTGCTATAATACAAATACTTGAATATTCAAGCGTAAATCCGAAAACATTTATCCTGTCGGTAGGATTCAAAATAGGCAGGTTTACTGCGGGTTTAAATTTTACTTCCGAAACATCGCTGTCTAAATTCTTAATCGATTTAATTAAGTCTAAATCGGAAATTCTTTTATTTTTGTATTCCTCGATTAAAAAATCTTTTTTACGGATTACTGAATTTTCTTTAACCTTTTTCATATAAAGTCTATAATCAAGAGTATTTAGACTTATTAATTCGACAAGCAAGTTATCGTATTCCTCGCCTAAAGCAACCCTTAAGTTCATAAAATCTACTATCAGCTTTTCTTTATTCAATCGCAGTATTGTTTTATAAACCTCTCTGTTTTTTACATCATAGAAGTCATCAGTTGCAATTTCACTTTTGATGTTTTCTATCCCGCCTAAACCGATAATAGCTGATAATAACGCTTTTTCGGCGTAAATGTGTTCGTTAAATCCATTTTCTTTTTTAGCTTTCATAACTCCTCCAGTAAAATTTGATTGATTTTTTGATTTACTTTTTGCGATGGGTGTATTTGAAAATTGACAATAGAGGAAAGATAGACTCGGCTTATGCCGATTTTTTTTGCAATTTCAGAATAGGAAATTCCATATTGCAAAGAATAAATTTTAAGCGGGTGGATTTTTCTTTTTTTCATTTTACCTCCTTAAGTTTAATGTTTACACAGGTTATCATTTTACACATTTAAACTAATTTCTGTCAATAGAAAAAAATTATCGCAAAACTAAAAAAAACACTTGACAAGCCGAAAACTTAAGAGTAAGGTATTGCCGCAAAAAAAATTAATCTTTTAAACGGAGGCAAATATGTTTACTTATTTTATCATTTTCGCAGTAGGTTTCATTATCGGCTTTGTAGCAACCTATCTTGAATACAAATCAGTCGGAAGGACGATAGATTATATCGATACCCGATTTAGTTATTCTCTTTCCTATCTCGAATCTCTGATAAAAAAAGTCGAAGGGATTAAAAACCAAGAAGTCAAAAATATCGAAGCGGGAACTAAAACCGATATTGCCAATGCGGAAAACGGCATATCGCAGGAAGCCTCAAAAGTGGAAAGTATAACAAAAAACATGGAGACAAAATAATGCTTTCAGGTTTATTCGTTAAAAATCAAAAAAAAGATTTTGCCTGCAAATCCTGCAAAACAATTATCAAGGCTGATTACGACACAGATAAACCGATGAAAGAATCAGACCTTTTCATGCTCGGTTTCCATATCAACAGGCATGGGATAAACAAAGATGATTTAACTAAACTCCTATTCCCTTATTATTATATTTCCGACCCTCTTTCTCTTACCTGTAAGTTTTGCGGAAGTAATTTTAATATCGGGGACAAAATAAGCATAATTTCGGTATCCACGGTTATTAAGCATACCGCCGAACATTTATCGATAATAGACCAGTGCGATATGACCGACAGATTTCTATCAAATTATTTTAACTTTTAAGGGACAAAGCTATGTTTAATAATTTATTTTTAAATCGAGCGTCAAATAATTCCAATGTGCCTACTCCGCAACCCGCTAATGCGCCGTTATATGCGACCGGAAATATGCCTACTTCACCTTCAGGAACTTCAACTTCTTCGGGAACGCCAACAGTCCAAACTACTTTGGGATTACCGTCATTTGAAATATCGTCAGCTCCGTTCAATCTTCCTAATTATCCGCTTTCTCAAGATGTTTCAAATGCGGCGCAAAACATTTACGAAATAGGTTGGGTAAATCTAAACTTTGCAGGGCTAACCGATTATTACGAAGGAACG
>JAJYWW010000182.1 GCA_021791295.1 bacterium
AAGAAATAAAGAATTCAAAAATTTTTTATTCTTTTTTAATATTTGCTTTAATACTTATATCTGGCAGTTATTTTGTTTCACAGACCAGTTTCATCAATCAGGGAAGAATTATGGTGGATTTTTCTATATTTGCCATATCTATTTTCAATATTTTTATAGGAATTTTTATCGGATCTTCAGTGGTTTACGACGACATAGAAAAGAAAAGCATTTTTCTTAGTATTACAAGACCGGTTAAAAGAACGGAATATTTAACCGGACGTTTTCTTGGACTTGCCGCTGCGATAATTTTTTCTACGGTTATAATGATGTTTATTTTTTATTTTGTGCTGTTGATTATGCATAAATTTATAGTGCCTGTAGCACCTAACGCCGGAGCCGTCGTTTCAGGGGCAAAGTCTGTTCATAACAACATTAATTTGCAAAAAGGCTCTGCCGCTTATGCCGGCCCCCGCCATCCGTTTAACTTTTATATGCTGCCCCAACCATTAATAATTCAGGGGTTGTTTATAATAATCGAGTCTATATTTATTTCCGCCGCCGCTCTTCTTTTTTCTTTAGTAACTTCAAAAGCTTTGGCGTCTATTTTTGCGATTCTTGTTTTTTTTATAGGCAACGTTTCGAGCCGCATGAACGACTTAGTTAAACCAATAAAAAAGATTATTAAAGGCAAAGTCGTAATAGTGCATCAGGCTAATCATATATTAACTTCCATAGTCCACTTTATTTATACCGTCCTGCCCAATTTTTCCATATTCAATATAAGTTCCGAAGCCGCATATAAACTGAATATTTCCTCAGGCATTATATTTTACCGCCTTATATACGGAATTTCTTATACCGTTTTGCTGTTTATAATATCCTCTTTGATATTTTCAAGAAAAGATATAAGCTAATCCTATGACCTTTATTGAATTAAATGACAGTATAAGAAATAGCGTTTATTTATGGCGGAGAGAGAGGGATGAACGTCCTTCGGACGCTAAAAGCGACGAACCCCCTTGCGGGCTGACGCCCTACGGGTGTTCGAATCCTATGACCTTTATTGAATTAAATGACAGTATAAGAAATAGCGTTTATTTATGGCGGAGAGAGAGGGATTCGAACCCCCGGATGTTTTAAGCATCAACGGTTTTCAAGACCGCCGCCTTAAACCGCTCGGCCATCTCTCCTTATAGAGTTTATTATTATATTATAAATATTGATTTCTATTATTGCAATATAAAACTGCGGTATCCGGATAATTTGTATGCCTAAGATGCAATTAATTTAACCAGTCGAATTATTATTAATTAACGGTATGGGTTATACTATGCCATAATGCGTGCGAATATTTCCGAAGATAAAAGCATGCCTTTTAAAGTAAGCGAAATATTGTCTTTAAAATTTTGCATAAGTCCTTCTTTTATGAATCTGTCTATAATTTCGCTTCCGGCTAATTCTCTAAGCCTTTTTTCGTTAATTCCATGCGACGTTCTTAGCGACAGAAATATTTCCTCGTTTATTTTATCGTTTTTCGTAAGGATTTCTGCAAAATCTCCGTCGTTTTTATTTTGTCCGCTATTCCGCTTTTTAATTCGGCCGCTTTCTTCTTCGCAATTATCTCTTGAAATATTCCGAATATATTTTTCTAAATCCGGAACATTCGTTTTTCGGATTTCTTTACCGTCTTCGAGTTTTAAAAAAGATGAAGCCGAAGGCCCTAATCCCAAATATTCGCCCCTGTTCCAGTAGTTTATGTTATGCCTGCTTTCATATCCTTTTTTAGCAAAGTTGGATATTTCATAATGTTCGTAAAATTGTCCGCTTAATATTTCGCATAATATTATATAATAATCCGCAATTTTTTCTTCGCCTATAAATTCTGGCGATTTATGAGCAGGAAGGCAGTTTTTATCGTTATAAATTTTATAAAATAAGCTTCCTTTCTCAATAGACAGCATATAGGCGGAGATATGTTCCGGGGCAATGTCGAGAATATGATTAATATCGTCTAAAAATATATTTTTCGTCTGTCCGGGAAGCCCTATTATTAAATCGAGCGATATATTGCCGAATTCAGCTTTTTTAGCGTTGTTAACTGCGCTGTATATATCGTTTTTATTATGGATTCTTCCGGCGGTTTTTAATACGCCGTCGTCGAAACTCTGCGCTCCGATTGAAAGCCTGTTAAATCCGAGCGCCTTTAACCCGTATAATTTTTCTAAATCGCAGCTTTCAGGATTTACTTCCGTCGTTATTTCCGCATCGACTGCAATTTTGAAGTTTTTTCCTATAAATTCCATTAAACCGCTAAAAAAAACGGAGGGCATAACGGAAGGAGTGCCTCCGCCGAAATATATGCTTTTTATGCGGGCATTTTCCAAATGATATTTTTTTATGTTTATCTCTATTTCTTTTATCAAAAGTCCCAGATAAAATTCCGTGAAGTTTGAGTTATATGTGTTTTTTAATTTAGTTAAAGGTATTGAATAAAAATTGCAGTAATCGCATTTGCTTTTACAAAACGGTATATGGATATATATGCCAAATTCCCTCATTGATTTACGCTCGTATAGTGTGTTATTTATCCTTAAAATTTCTTATTATATATGATATAATATTTAAAACGTAATTTGTAAATATTAAATTGAATTTATATAGACCTTATGTGTCTATGGCCTTTATAAATCCATTAACATTTAAACTGGAGGTTTAAATCTATGGATAATAACGTTAACGGCAATATCTTATCTCAAAAAGCGGTAAAAATAAAGGACGGAGTATATTACACGGGAGCATTCGATCCTGATTTAAGGGTGTTCGACATAGTCGTACCTACCGCTAACGGAACAAGCTATAATTCTTATTTTATTCAGGGAAGCGAAAAATCCGCCCTGATAGATACCGTAAAACTGAATACTAAAGACCAGCTTATAAATAAGCTGAACTCGGTTACCGATATTTCTAAAATAGATTATATCATTATTAATCATACAGAACCAGACCATTCAGGCGCTCTTCATATAATTAAAGAAATCGCTAAAGACGCTACGCTGGTTTATTCAAAAAACGCCCACCATTTCGTACAGCATATTATTAAAAAAGATTACAATAATATTACGGTAGGCGACGGCGATTCTTTAGATTTAGGAGGCAAAACCCTGCAGTTTATAAGCGCTCCGTTTCTGCACTGGCCGGATACTATGTTTACCTATTTAAAAGAAGATAAAATACTCTTTCCCTGCGATTTTTTCGGAGCCCATTATTGCGACGCCAATATTTTTAACGATTTAATAACGGACAAAGAAGAGGCTTTCGAGGATTTTAAATTTTATTTTACCCATATAATGAGACCGTTCAAAAATTATTCTTTAAGCGCGATAGAGAAAATTAAAAATTTAGATATAGACGTTATTGCGCCGTCGCACGGTCCTGTATTGAGGGAAAATTTAAAAAAATATATAGACTGGTATATCGAAGCAAGCAAGCCTAATAATGTAGATTCTACTCTAAAGAAAATTGTAATAGTTTATGCTTCTGCTTACGGAAATACCGAAGAAATGGCAAAACGCATCGCTAAAGGGGCGGCAATAGACGGACTTACGGAAGTAGCTTTAATAAATTTAGTTGACCGTGACGCTGATTATGTAGTCGATGAAATTGAAAAAGCTGATGCAGTAATAGTCGGTTCGCCTACGCTTAACGCTAAACCTCCCAAACCTATATTCGATATGATATCGTCTCTGGTTATGCTTAACGTTAAAAATAAAAGAGCTGCGGTATTCGGCTGCTACGGATGGAGCGGCGAAGCCGTTCAGATGATACAGGACATTTTGAAAAGCTTGAGATTTGTTATAGCGCAGGAAGGCTTAAAAATTCAAATGACCCCGTTCGAGGAAGATTTGGCTAAATGCGAAAAATTCGGAATGGATTTTGCATACAAAATAACGCAGGATTCATAGTATTATGTAATATAGGCATACTAAAAAAATTATTTATATATCAATAAAAAATAATTAGTAAGATAGGTCAAATAAGATAAAATAGGTTAATTATAATGGATTATCATAAAGAGAAAGATAAATTTTTACCGTTATCCGGCGGCAAAAGCATCGAATCCGCAGAAGCAATAGAAGACAGAGGCAAGTCTTCAATTTGGGAAGATAACGATTTTAACTTTTATACAAAAATAAACGGAGAGGATGTTTTTATAGGAAGGGGAATGAATGTTCCGTTTCCTTTCGAGGATGGCGACTGCTGGTCTCTTCCGGACGGCAAAACTTTTGTTTATGAAAACGGAATTATAAGCAAGGTCGAATCGTTTAATAAAGACGGTAACATGCTAAAATTGAAAGAATGTCTTGAAGACTTGTATTCCAAGTTCGAAGAGTCATATCTTTATTCCGACCCTCTTGGATTCGTTCAT
>JAJYWW010000165.1:0-1771 GCA_021791295.1 bacterium
GCCGTATTCGGTTCCTATCTCTTCTATTTTGCATGATAACACCCTGTCTATATCCGATAATGACGATAAGGCGTTTTTTGAACCGCCGGATAAATCCGAAAAATCGAAAACGGAAAATTTTATAGAAGAACTGCCGCAGTTTATAGAAATTATTTTTAAATAGTTACGGGGCATATTTATCGCAAATAAACGGAAAATAAATTAAATTGATTTATATGTTTATTATAATATATAATAAACATATGCACAAATTTAATCCTGCCGACCATAAAAGGCTCGACTCCGAAGAAAGGCATAAACTTATGCCTCCCGAAGCCCTTGTAAACGAAATAGAAAAAACGGCGTACGAATATTTTAAAAAAGAAAATGCGGTCGCGTTTGCCGACATCGGATGCGGAAGCGGTTTCTTCTCGATACCGCTGGCAAAAAGGGCGCAAAATTTTAAAGATAAAAAATTCATCATGTTCGCGCTGGACATAAGCGAAGAAATGCTCGGCGTTTTTAACGGCAATCTTAAAAAAGTCCAGGATATAGACTTGGCCGAATCCGGTTCCTGCATGATAAAATGCGTTAAATGCGAAGAATTTTTTATTCCACTCGAAGACTCTTCGGTAAACATTCTTCTTTTGGCGAACGTTTTTCACGAAATAGCAGGCAAAAGCGATTACCTGAAGGAAATCAAAAGAGTATTGAAAGACGGCGGAACTTTTTTTCTTTTGGACTGGAAAAAGGAAGACCCGCACCCCGTATTCGGACCTCCGCAGGCCGAAAGGGTTTCTACGGAAGAAGCGGAAAAAGCCCTCGAGGAATCGGGTTTTAAAGATATAAAAATACTGCCTTTATATTCTTCGTCGTTTACCTTGGTTTCAAAAAAATAAAAACTCCTGCGCCATTATTTTTTTTAAGCGGCGGCTAAAATTTTTTAACGTTTAAAAAACAGGTCTAAAACGGCGGCTAATATACCAATCTGTCCCGCCCAGAATATAAACATCCATTTAATAATATCGGCTTTAGTTTCGGAAATTTTTTTATCGAGTTTAGAAATTTCTTCCGTCAGCCTTCTTTCGAATTTCTCTTCGACCGTTATTATAGCCGCTTCGCTCGAAGATTTTACAATTTTATCGAAAAAATCGGCAAGTTCTTTCTGTTCTTCTTTATTTGTGTTTTTAAACAGAGCTTCAGGCAATACGACGACCGACGACATATACATTTTACCTCCAAAATAATTATATCATAAACAGCGGATTTTTAGAAATTACCTAAATTTCGTATTATTTTACGGAATTATGCACTTGACAAAGCGAGATTGCTTCCATCTTTGCCTGCATAAAAGCCGTTGGCTTTTATAAACGCAGACAAAGATATGCCGGACTTCGTCCGCTATCGCTCGCAATGACGGAATAAACAGTCATTGCGAGCGATAGCGAAGCAATCTCGCGGTTATTATGACAAATACCAAGTATTGCTTTGTCAAGTGCATAATTCCGTTATTTTATTATAGCAGGAGAATATTGCGGGATTATGGCGGCAATGTTAAAAGCAGGTTAAATTTTTGTTGCAAATTTGTTACATGAACATACAAATGCGGTCGGGAGTAAGAAAATAAATAAATCAGACTTTATTTTTTTTATTTACGCCTTTATTTCATGTTTATAATTAGGCGGCTAACGAATTTTTGCCGGTTATTTTATCATAAATTGTTTCCGGCGCTATATCCGCCCCGTTCGGCCATGCAATCGTTCCGCCGCTTATAAAAGCTTTTTTAAATAAC
>JAJYWW010000165.1:1781-4346 GCA_021791295.1 bacterium
AAATCGAAGTCGCCTGAAGTACCGTCGTCAAAAGTTATCCGATAAACATAGCCCGATTTATAATTTATATCTTTAACCTCTATAATTTTTTCCATATTGTATCCTTATATTATTCTAATGGTTTTATTCTTTTTAATTCTTCGCCGTTTATAGCCAAATTCCAATTATCTAATAATTCGTTTCTGTTGAAATCTATCCATTCCCTTGCCAATCTTAACGCCGTTCTTGATTCAATATCTCCCGCAAGTATGTTTCCTTTAAAATCAAGCTTAATCTTTTTATCTCTATATTCTATATGGACATGAGGAGGATTATGGTCAAAATAAAACATTCTTACGGCGATTCCAAAAAAACTGCTAATCTCAGGCATAATCCTCTTTAACTTTAATGCTCTATTAATTATATTATTTAATTAAAATAATTTAACGGAATTATGCACTTGACAAAGCAATGCTCGGTATTTGTCATAATAACCGCGAGATTGCTTCGCTTCGCTCGCAATGACAATATGCAGTCATTGCGAGCGAAGCGAAGCAATCTCGCTTTGTCAAGTGCATAATTCCGTAATTTAATTGTAGGAGAATAAATAAATCTGACACCTTTATTTCCCGAATTTTTAAGGTTTCAAGAGTCGTTGCCGCCGCAACCATTCTTAAACGGTTATGTTTATATTCCCGTTAACGTATTGATGCACTAAAAAGGTAACCAAAGTTTGATAAGATAACCCCATAGATAAGCTTTTACTTTTAAGTTTTAACAGGTCATTTTCGGCAAGCCTTATATTTATATTCTTTTTCTTTTTTGCAAATGACTGCGCTAATTTTTTGTATTTTTCTTTTTCTTTTTCCATATCTGCTGCATCGACCCAATCGCCGTTTTCTACCTCTTTTAATAATTGCAGCTCTTCATTATCTAATTTATTTATTTTTTTCATATATCTTACCTCGCTAATCTTTTAAATATAATTTAGTCATTTTTCTACTCGGTATAATAGTTTTCAATATTATTTTTTTTTCATTTTCTTCAAAAGGAACCATATAAACATAATTATTTAATTCTACAATATATATTTTTTGTTCTGGATATTTTAATTTATTGTGATGCTCTTTAACGGCAATCAGCTTATTTGTCTGTAGCGCTATTATAATATCTTCAAAGCAAACGCCGCTCTCATGTTTTAATACTGCATTTTTTTCTTCGTCCCATTCAAAATTCATATATACATTGTATTACTTTTGATATTTTTTTGTCAATAAATTTAATACATCCGAAATTGCCGATAGAAATCTCTAAAACGGGCCGATAAAAAATTACATGGAAATAAGTATTTTTCATAAACAAAAACTCCCGGCCGCGTCAAACGCAGTCGGGAGTATGAAAATAAATAAATCAGACTTTATTTTTAAATTGCAATTTTAGTTTCTTCGCCTGTAGCTTCATTAAGAAAAACCAGTTCTCCGTTTTGTTTCATTAATTCGTTTGCATTTAAAAGTTCTATGCCGTAAATTTTTCCGTCAGGAGAAAGGTCGATATTGACTTCATCGCTGATTTTTACGGTTTCAACTTTTTCGGTAGATTCAGCTAATTTAATATAAGAAATATTATATTTTGGGTCATATGTGACTTTCATTTAAACTCCTCCGTTAATTTAAAAATATTTTTCTATTACTGTAATTACTATAACATCATTATATTCATTTACGGTTATAACCTCGACCTGTTTTATATTGTAGCTTTTCCCGCGCCATAAACCGTTAAAAATAAAATTTCTTCTAAAACCGTTTCTACCAAATTTAACAGGAAAAGATTCTCCATTTTCTAAAGTTTCTATAACTTCTTTTTCGTTAATGCCTCTTTCCGCCATTCGTTCTTTTGCATGAGCGTGAATTTTTATCATAAATAGTTATGCTATATTATATGGCGCAAACAACTAAAATATGGAATTAAATTATCTTTGATGTAGATTATACCATATTATATTAATAGATTAAATATAATATTTAATATTAAATACTGCCAATTTGTTAAAAATCGGCATAAAAACATTAAATATCGTATCAAAAATAATTTTGAACAAATAAAAGAGAGGTAGTTTGCATAATAAAAAATTATGGGGCAAGATGAATATGAAAAAGGAAGAAATAAAAACTCCCGGCCGCGTCAAACGCAGTCGGGAGTAAGAAAATAAATAAATCTGACACCTTTATTTTTTCTTAACGTTTAAAAAACAGGTCTAAAACGGCGACCAATATACCAATCTGTCCCGCCCAGAATATAAACATCCATTTAATAATATCGGCTTTATTTTCCGACATATTTTTGTCGAGTTCATTAATCCTTTTATCTATCTTGGCATCAAGTTTAGAAATTTCTTCCGTAAGCCTTCTTTCGAATTTCTCTTCGACCGTTATTATAGCCGCTTCGCTCGAAGATTTTACAATCTTATCGAAAAAATCGGTAAGTTCTTTCTGCTCTTCTTTGTTTGTGTTTTTAAGCAATGCGGGCGGCAATGCAATAACCGATGCCATAGACATTTTTCCTCCTGATAAATTATATCATATGCAG
>JAJYWW010000110.1 GCA_021791295.1 bacterium
ACTTTAAAGAATACCTTCTTTTACCCATAGCCGTTATTTTTGTCAGTTCGGTCCTTGTTCTCAAAGGTAATCTTATCATAACGGTATTGCCGTTTTTACCGGAATAATTTTTTGCGGCAAATGAAAAATTTTCTATGTAGGGCTTAGTCATGCTGTTTCCATTTTTAAAAGAATAGCCGGTAAGTTTTGCATTCGGAACTATAGACGTAACGTCTTTTAAGATGCCGTCCTTTTTTTTCCTTTCGGACGTGGACGAATAGAGATATCTTTTATACATATCGTATGCCCCGGAGTAAATTATTGAAGACTTAACGTTCAGCCCGCCTCCGCGGGAAACGGCGGCGTACTCTTTTACCGATACGCTGTTTTTTGCGGGAGAAAATATAGGAGTTTTTGCGGTTATTCCCTTGCCGTTAGCAATTATCAATACGTTTCTGCCCTGGTCCATAGGGGGAAGGTCGCCGAAAGTCGTAACGTTAGAAGTGGTATCGGCAAACATAAATTTTCCGGATTTTAACTTTATAGCCGTTATTTCGTGGTCGAAAACGAAAGGCGTGGGAATATTCGGATTCATATCCGGAATTTCGGTCGTGGGTATAAGGACTGGATAAGCCTTTACCCCTAACTGTTTTAACATTGACGAAAAAAGCGTTGCATGGTCTTTGCAGTCGCCAAGCCTGTTTTTAAAAGTAGAATTTACGTTACTCGGCTTATATCCGTCTAATCCAAATTCATATCCGACGTATCTTATATTTTTTGCGACAAAATTATATATCCCTTTTATTTTTTCTAATTTTGTTTTTTTTGAAACGGCAATTTTTTTTATGTATTCATAGAGTTTTTTGCCCGGTTTTATTCTGTCTTTTGTAAGATGAGCGTACCATGAAGCCACCATATTCCATGATTTTACGGAAGAAATCATAACATGCGGAACGATAAAAGCTCCGCCAGGCCCCATTTCTTCGGGGGTTATTTTTTTTCTGTTCCATATGGACCAGACAAGCGTTGTATCGGAACCGCCCTTAATGATTTCGGGTTTTTCTTTAAATCCGTATTCGGCGAAGCGGTAATATAAACCCTTAGGTATCGTTAATTTGTAAACCGATTTTTTTAAAGGCGAGAGCCCTCCGAAATAATCTTCCGTGAAAAAATTATTTTTCATATAAGGCTTTATAACGACGGTCCTATACTTATAATTTATTATAGAGCCTTTAACCAAACCTGGAAGCTGAATCGTTTTTAATAACTTGTTGGAAAAAATAGGAGCTTCGGGATTAAACGGCGCCGTTACTGTTTTTAAAAGGTTCGTATTGATATTTATAATATTTCCGTCAGGCTGTATTATTTTAATAAAATATACTTTGAGTTTCTGATTCTTTTTAGAAAAAGGAAAAGTTAAGGAGGAATATTTTTTAATGCCTTTTTTATTCATTATTTTTATTATTTCATGTTCGGACATAATATCTTCATAATTTTTTGTAATTGTTTCATGGGTATAATCCAGTAAAATCTTTGAAGACGCGCCCGATCCGCTCGATTTTGCCGCTCCTAAGGCATAACATATATTATGGTTTGAATTTGCGGTAGTTAAAATTAATAATGCCGATAAAAGAAACGCGGCGAACGGCAAATAATTTTTTTTTAACGGCTTTATCATAAGTTCTCCGTAAGTTTATGGATAGATAAAATAGTTTAGCGTAGATCTAATAAATATAAAGGCTATGGATATAAATATAAATGGTGCCGGAAGGGGGAATCGAACCCCCACAAGAGTAATCTTACACGGCCCTGAACCGTGCGCGTCTACCAGTTCCGCCATTCCGGCTAAATCGCAAAATTTTGTTTTTTTATAGTTTATAGCTTATATCTTATATAATGAAATATAATGAAAAAATATTTGCTAAATGTTATTATTATATAAATTTATACGTATCGATTTTTTATTTTATCATATTTTGAAATAATTGGCATAAAAAATAGATGAAAATAATAACAAAAGAAAATATCGTTTATCTGTTTTCTCAAAAGTCCGATATTCCGCTTTCTTTTACCGACATCAAACACGGATTGGAAATAACTTCCGCAAAAAATCTTTCAGCCGCCAAAAAAATTCTGGATTCAATGGTAGCGGACGGTGATTTAATATATACGAAAGGGGAAAAGTACGTCTTTTCGCAAAAATTAAATCTGTTACACGGAACTGTAATCTTGAAAAAGCGCAATTATGCATTTGTCAGCGACGATACCGGCGGGGGAAAAGATATTTTCGTGAAAGGCTCCGACATTGCCGGAGCTATTCCCATGGATAACGTTATACTTCAGCTCATACCGGACAGTTCCTATTATCTAAAGAAAAAACAGCGGTCGGTCTCGTCAAAAGACAGAAGGGGAAGGGTAATAAGGATAATAAAAAGAAATTTAAATAATTTTAAAGCCGTAATACGGATTGAAAAAAATATTGCAATTCTGACTCCTATATCCCCGGAGTTCGACGATTCATTTTATTTTGATATGCATAAGTTTAAAGATAAGGGGAAATTAAAAAACGGAGTTATAGTAAGCGCCGTTTTACCGGAAACGCAAGATCTATCTTCCCGGATAGTTAATATCGACAAGATATTAGGAGATATAGAATCGAAAGACGCCGAAGAAGAAATCGTTCTCAATAAATATAATATCTATAAATCTTTTGCCGAAGAAGCCTTAAGGGAACTCGATGAATTTTCTCCCGATTTAGAAGAAAAAAATATAGAAAAAGACAGGCGCGATTTAACGGCTCTGCCTTTCGTCACCATAGACGGAGAGGATGCAAAAGACTTTGACGACGCCGTTTATTTAAAAACATCCAAGAAAACAAATATCTCTAAGCTTTACGTCGCGATAGCCGACGTCTCTTATTTCGTCCGCTCCGGAAGCCGCATCGATGCTGAAGCTTTCAAAAGGGGCAATTCCACATATTTTCCGGGCAGCGTTTATCCGATGCTTCCGGAAAAATTGTCAAACGGGTTATGCAGTCTTCTTCCGGGTAAAAAGCGTTTTGTAATGGTTTGCGAAATGGATATAGACGTCCTGTCGGGCAAAACGGAAAATAAAAAAATATACAGGGGGTTAATAAAGACCTTCGGAAGGCTGACGTATAACGAGGTATATAATTATCTTACGGGGTTAGAGGCGGAAGGCGCTTCCGGCGGGCATAAAATAAACGGCGTCAAAAACGCAGAGCTTTTTGATTCGTTAGATAAAAAGCTTTCCCCGGTAAAAGATATGCTCGTAAGCATGAAAAGCCTTGCAAAAACTTTAAGGGATAAGAGGGCTAAAAACGGAAGTTTGGATTTCGACCCGATTAAAAGCAAAGTGGAACTCGACGAAAACAATGAACCCGTCAGCGTTATTCCGGAGCCTAGAAATTTTGCACATAATTTAATCGAAGATTTTATGATAACGGCAAACTGCGCCGTAGCCGAATTTATCGAATCCAAAAGAGTTCCTTCCGTTTATAGGGTTCATGAAAGACCGGACGAAGAGAAAGTCAAAGAATTTTTTAAAATATTAAAATATTTTAAAATACCCGCCCCAAAAGGCTCCTTGGAGAATCCGTCGGATTACCGTAATATGCTGAATAAACTTAAAGAAACCCCGCTGGCATCTTTTTTAGAGCAGGCTTTTTTGAGGTCTATGAGGATTGCCGTCTATTCTCCGGTTAATATTCATCACTTTGGGCTTGCGCTTAAGTCTTACACTCATTTTACTTCTCCTATCAGGAGATATGCGGATCTATTGGTGCACAGAATACTTGCTTTTATTATATACGGGGATGACGGCGGAAGTGTAAAGGCGGAATGGAGAGATATTGCGGGCGATATTAAAAAAATGCCGGAATGGCTTAATGCGGAATATCTAAAATTTGCGTCGAATGCCGTTTCGAGAAGGGAAAAGCTCTCTGCCGACGCCGAAAGAGAATATGTAGATTTTAAGAAAATGCAATTTTTGAAAAAAAATTCGCAGGCCGTTTATGAAGGGTTTATTACAAATGTTGTAAACTTCGGGTTTTTTGTAGATATCAAAGGATTTTTTATTCAGGGCTTCGTCCACGTTTCCACGATTGCGGACGATTATTACGAATACAGCGACGCTTCTAAAATACTTAAAGGAAGGCATACGAGAAAGATATTTAAAATAGGGGATGCAATAGACGTCAGCATATATTCTATAGACCTTCTTAAGCGCGAGATAGACCTTAGATTTATTA
>JAJYWW010000142.1:0-882 GCA_021791295.1 bacterium
CATGATACCTATATTTCTTGTTTTATCTAATGAAATTTTATCTGCCATTTATTTTAACCCCTTACCATTTGAAATGGGCAAAAGCCTTGTTTGCTTCAGCCATCTTGAACGTGTCTTCTTTCTTTTTTATAGAACTGCCTCTGTTATTTGCCGCATCCAGTAATTCAAGTGCAAGATTTTCTTCCATGGATTTTTCGCTTCTCAATCTTGCGTAGCCTATTATCCACCTGATTGCCAAATATAATCTTCTGTCCGGCCTGACTTCGACGGGAACCTGATAGTTTGAGCCGCCTATTCTTCTAGCCTTTACCTCTAAAACGGGCTTAACATTTTCAATAGCCTGCTTAAAAATTTTAAAACCGTCGTCTTTTGTTTTTTCGGCAATTATGTCGAGCGATTTATAAAATATTTTCTCGCTGACGCTTTTTTTCCCGTCGTACATCAGTTTATTTAAAAACTTTTGAACTACTTTATCGTTAAATTTAGGATCGCCTTCCACTACTCTTTTAACTGCTCTTTTTCTACGCGACAATTTTCCACTCCTTCGCTAAAA
Organism: bacterium; assembly: GCA_021791295.1. The sequence continues at coordinate 554 of JAJYWW010000142.1, forward strand.
CGCTGTTTTCTTTTTTATTATTTATTTAGCTCTTTTAGTTCCGTATTTAGACCTGCTCTGTTTTCTGCCGTTAACTCCGACGCAGTCGAGAGCGCCCCTGATTATATGATATCTGACGCCCGGCAAGTCTTTTACTCTTCCGCCTCTTATTAAAACAACCGAGTGTTCCTGCAAATTATGTCCTTCACCCGGAATATAAGTGGTAACCTCCATGCCGTTAGTCAGCTTTACCCTTGCTACTTTTCTTAACGCCGAATTCGGTTTTTTAGGCGTCGTAGTATATACTCTGACGCATACTCCTCTTTTCTGAGGAGAGCCTTTCAACGCTG
>JAJYWW010000142.1:892-4066 GCA_021791295.1 bacterium
ATGTTTTTTTTACCGATTTTTTTCTTGCATTCCTTATTAACTGATTTATCGTCGGCACTTTTACTCCTTTACTTTGTTATTATAGAACGATGCTTTTCTTTCGTCCTTCTTAATTTATTATTTATTTACAGTGGAATTATTGATTTTAATACTTAATAATTTTTTTGTCAATATGTTTTTTGCATTATTTTAACTTTTTTAATTAACTTCAATATCGAGAGACGAATATTTTTCAAATCCCGTTCCGGCAGGAATTAGCCTTCCCATAATTACGTTTTCTTTTAATCCCTTTAAGTTATCGACTCTGCAGTGTATAGCGGCTTCAGTCAACACCTTCGTTGTCTCCTGGAAAGATGCAGCGGAAATGAAACTTTCAGTGCTCAGCGACGACTTTGTAATACCCATTAATTCGGGCTCGGCTATAGCAGGAACGCCGCCTTCTTTTAAAACCCTTTCGTTTTCTGCGTCAAATACGATTTTATCTACGATTTCGTCTTCGAGAAATTTAGAATCGCCTGGGTTTTTAATCCTTACATTTTTAAGCATCTGTTTAACTATAACTTCTATATGCTTATCGTTAATTTTAACGCCCTGGAGCCTGTAAACTTCCTGTATTTCGTCGACTAAAAATTTGGCTAGCTCTTTCTCTCCAAGAACCTTCAATATATCGTGGGGATTCGGCGACCCGTCCATAAGAGGTTCTCCTGCATTTACGTAATCGCCTTCGTGTACGCTGACGAGCTTTCCCTTAGGTATAAGATATTCTCTCGGTTCGCCGTGCGGAGGGATAATAATAACCCGTCTTTTCCCCTTAAAATCACGACCGAAAGATACTTTTCCGTTTATTTCGGTAATGACTGCCCATTCCTTAGGCTTTCTAGCCTCAAAAAGTTCTACGACTTTCGGCAGACCTCCCGTTATATCCTTGGTTTTAGTAGTTTCTCGAGGAATTCTGGCTATTATATCGCCTGCAAAAACTTCATCTCCTTCCTGGACTGAAAGATGCGCTCCGATCGGCATCAAATATGACTTTTCCTGTTGGGCAGATTTAATTATTATCTTAGGTCTTAATGTCTGATCCCTGGATTCTATAATAACCTTTCTCGACAATCCGGTCGTTTCATCGACCTGTTCCTGCATAGTTTCATTTTCCCTAATGTCGTCGTATTTAATTTTACCGGATATATCCGAAATTATCGGATTAATATAAGAATCCCAGTCGGCGATAAGAGTGTTTTTCTTAACGGACGACTCCGGCTCCACTTTAATTTTAGAACCGTAAGTAAGCTGTATTTTCTCAAGCTCCCTTCCTAAATCGTCTAAAATAACTATATTGCCGTTTTTATTCATTACTACGTATTCATTATCCCTGTTTTTGATAACGTTAAGATTGTTAAACTTTACCTTTCCTTCATATTTGTTTTCTATGCTTGTTTGCTCCGTTCTTCTAGAAGCCGTACCTCCGACATGGAACGTTCTCATAGTAAGCTGAGTACCGGGCTCGCCTATAGACTGCGCAGCCATAATTCCTATTGCTTCGCCTATATTAACTAAATGCCCTCTGGCGAGGTCTCTTCCGTAACATTTTACGCAAACGCCTCTTTTTGTTTTACATGTCAAAACAGACCTTATTTTAACGCTTTCTATGTGAGCATTGCTTATTTTATTGGAATAAAATTCCGTAATTTCTTCATTCGCCTTAACGATAAGTTCGCCTGAAAACGGGTCGATTATGTCTTCCAGAGCAACTCTGCCGAGTATTCTTTCTTCTATAGGCTCGATAGTTTCTCCGCTTTCTACCAAAGTCGAAACTATTATACCGTCTATAGTGCCGCAGTCTTCTTCGGTAATAATATTATCCTGCGAAACGTCGACAAGCCTTCTCGTTAAATATCCGGAGTTTGCAGTCTTTAATGCAGTATCCGCAAGACCTTTCCTTGCTCCGTGAGTGGATATAAAATATTGAAGAACCGTCAAACCTTCTCTGAAATTTGCCGTAATAGGCGTCTCTATAATTTCTCCGGAGGGCTTTGCCATAAGCCCTCTCATTCCGGCCAACTGCCTTATTTGAGTTTCGGAACCTCTTGAACCGGAATCCGCCATTATATATATAGAGTTAAAACTTTTGCCCTGTATTTTCTTATTATTTTTTTTGTCGGAATATTCCTGGATACCGAGCTTATTCATCATGACTCCGCCTATCTGGTCGGTTGCGCCTGCCCAAGTATCTACGACTTTATTGTATCTCTCTCCTTTTGTTATCAATCCTTCTTTATAGCTGTTTTCGATTTCTTCTACGGCTTTTGTAGCATCTTTAATAATTCTGTGCTTCTCTGCCGGAACTTCCATATCGCTTATACATATCGATATTCCTGACTTTGTCGAGTATTCGTAGCCCATTGATTTTAATCTGTCTGCAAGAATAACGGTTTTCTTTGGTCCGCATACTCTGAATGCATAATCTATTAAATTCGTAATCTCTTTTTTAGTCATTACGGTATTGATTAATTCAAAAGGAATTTCATCGGGGATTATTTCAAACAGAATAACCCTTCCTACCGTAGTGTTTTCTACTTTATTTTTTATTCTGACTTTTATGGAAGCATGAAGACTTGCGTGTCCGTTATCGTAAGCAAATTTTACTTCGTCCGGATCCGTAAAAATCTTATTTTCGCCTTTAACAAACGGCATTTCTCTCGTCATATAATAAAGTCCAAGCACTATATCCTGCGAAGGAACTATAATTGGTTTTCCGCTTGCAGGCGAAAGTATGTTATTTGTCGCCATCATTAAAACTCTTGCTTCGACTTGAGCTTCTATAGATAATGGAACGTGGACGGCCATTTGGTCTCCGTCGAAATCTGCATTAAAAGCCGCGCAGACAAGAGGATGTAAATGTATAGCCTTGCCTTCGACTAATATAGGTTCAAATGCCTGAATTCCAAGCCTGTGAAGGGTTGGCGCCCTGTTAAGCATAACGGGATGTTCTTTTATAACCTCTTCCAATACGTCAAAAACTTCGGGTGCTTCTCTGTCGACTATTTTCTTTGTAGTTTTTAGAGTGTCAGTAATGCCTCTTTGCAGCAGTTTATTAAATATGAAAGGCTTGAAAAGCTCTATAGCCATTTTTTTGGGCAAACCGCACTGATGAAGTTTTAATTCAGGTCCGACGAC
>JAJYWW010000002.1 GCA_021791295.1 bacterium
TTTGCCTTCTCCTATAATAAATTCGGTTGAAAATTTTCCCAGAGTGCAGATTATCTCGGGTCTTATGACGGCTATCTGCTCTTTAAGAAAGGGCGCGCATGATGCTATCTCGTCTTCCATAGGGTTTCTGTTTTCAGGAGGCCTGCATTTTATTATATTGGCGATATAAACTTCTTCTCTTTTGAGATTTATGGATTCTATTATTTTTGTAAGAAGCTGTCCCGCCCTGCCTACAAAAGGCCTTGCTGTATTATCTTCTTCGGCGCCCGGAGCCTCACCTATGAACATAAGCCTGCTTTCGGGATCTCCTTCACCGAAAACTATATTTTTTCTTGTTTTGCTCAATGCACATTTTATGCATTTATCGACTTTTACTTCACGTAAAAATTCTAATGCTTCCCGCTTATCGGGATATACTGCCTCGTTATTCAAATGTAAACTCATAATATTATCCTGCGTTACAGAGGGAATTTTATTAAAAAAATCGGTTGCGGAGGAAATAAATACAAAACTTTCTTTATTGCCTGAAACAAAATAATTTATATCTTCAATCAGCTTGCTTAATTCTTCTTTTTCTTTCATTTATAATTGCAGTCATGGATAAATAAATATACCGATGTTTATATGACTCAAAGATTTAATCCTAAGGCAAAGGCTTTTAAATTATTTTCGGATCCTTTACCTTCGGCAAGAACGCTTTCCACGGCAGACCTTTCTATTGGAATATCCGCTTTTGCGAACAGTATGCCTAAAGCGATTATATTTTTTTGCGTTAAAGAATTAAATTTTTCTAACGAAATAGCGTCGATATCGTAATAATATATATGTTTTGTAACTTTTTGCAGTTCAGAAACTATAAAAGATATTTCAGGATATTTAGTCTTGCCCATTCTTACGCTTATGGGAATATACGGCGTTTTGTTAAAAATAACTATCGAATTTTTGTTTAAGTATTTTATGCCTCTCAAGGTTTCTAACGGTTCTAAAGATATTAAAGCATTTGCGCCGCCGGATTCTATCATAGGGGAGTGCATATTTTTCCGCGGACTATTCATTTCGGCCGCGTTTTCGTAAAAAATATATTTTACGAAAGTTTCTACGTAGCCTTCTCTTTGCGCTCCGCCCCTTCTTTCGGAACCGGAAACGTCCTGCAAATCCGAATTCAGCGCAGCATTTTTCATCACCGTTCCCATAGTGATGATACCCTGACCGCCCAAACCGATTATTGCAATATTAAATTTTTTCATATTTTATTATTTTATAAAGAAATCTATACCGTTACTTCCGACAATCCTTTTTTTAATTTAAACTCCGATTTTAAATCAAATTCTACTTTACGTATTGCGCTGTTGGGACATATTTCATAGCAGACTCCGCATTTTACGCAAGATGCCGGATCTATATAGTAATAATCGCCGCCGGTATCTTCGTCTTTTTTTAGAATAATCGCCGGACAGGCAAGTTCTACGAAACATTCGTTGCATTTTACGCATCTGGATTTTTGAATTTCGTATAAAGACTCCCCCGTTTCCGCAACTTTAGGGTCGTTTTTAAGCAGGCTTTTATTTCTTCTGATCTCCTGCAAAATACATTCTCTTTTAGCTATTAAAACTTTTACGCCCGGTTCTTTAAGCGCGCTTTTAATCTGAGCGGAAAATCTTTTAACGCTGTTCGGGTCCAAGCTCTTAACGTAAGAAACTCCGAGAGATTTTATTAAATCTTTTAAATTTAAAACGTTTGCAGACGGTTTGCCGTCTATATCTTTTTGCGTGGACGGGGTTTTCTGATGTCCGGTCATAGCCGTCCAGCTATTGTCGAGAATAATATAAAGAATATTCGCTCCGTTTTGAACCGCATTTAGCAGAACAGGAATTCCCGAATGATAAAAAGTGGAATCGCCGACTAAAGCTATTACTTTTTTGCTTTTGTCAAAATTGCTTATAGCCTGGCCTATACTGAGTCCTGCATTCATGCAGGTTAAAAAATCCATTGCATTGTACGGCGGTAAAAGGCCGAGGGTATAGCATCCTATATCGCCGGCTATAACGACGTCTCTTTCTTTTTCTTCGGTATTTGAAAATCCTACGGCTTTAAGAATAGAATAAAAAGTTGCGCGGTGCGGACATCCTATGCAGAACGTTCCCGATCTATGAGGCAATTTATCGGATAGTTCTTTATCTTTTTCAACGGCAAAATCGAAAGACGCAGGCAGAGGTTTTTCAAGAAACCTGCTTACGCCGGAAATAACGTCGTCTAATGTAAGCTCGCCCGTTCTGCTAAAAAATTCTTTGCCGTATATACTGCCTTTAAAGCCCGTTTCGTAAGCTATTTTTTTAATCTGAAATTCCAAAAAACCTTCAGCTTCTTCGACGATTACTACTTTTTCGAGGCCTTCAAAAAATCTTTTAATCAGCTCGTTAGATATAGGAAAAGAAAACCCTAATTTTAATATCTTATGGTCATATACCCCTAATATATCAAAAGCTTCCATTAAATGCGCGTAAATAACTCCGGAAGATATAAAGCCTATTTTAGAGGATCCGTCATTAATAGTTTCATTAAATTTTGACTCAATAAGATATTTTTTTAATAATTCGTTTCTTTCAAGATATTTTGCATGATTTTTAACGGCAAGACTAAAAAGATTTAAATAATTTTCGGGGTCTTTTTTAAAATTACCTTTAATATTTTTTCTATCCCTTATATTGCCGAACCGCAAAGCGCCCGCATTATGGCACAAGCGGGACGGCGCCATTAAAACGATTCCGAAAGAAAATTCTTCGGACACGTCGAAAGCGTCTTTCGTAAAATCTTTTGCTTCCTGTATATTTGAAGGCTCCATAATCGGCATATAAGTATGGAGGCTGTACCATCTGTCGTCCTGCTCGTTAGAACTGCTCGGCGCGCCGGGGTCTGATCCTATAGCAAGCACTAAGCCTGCTTTTACTCCGGTATAAGCCAAAAACTGCGCGGGCTCGCTTGCAACGTTTAACCCTACGTTTTTCATAGCGCAAAGCGACCTTATGCCCGACCATGAAGCGCCTATCGCTCCGTGTAAGGATATATGTTCATTAAGGCTGAATTCGGTATATAAATTTTCGACGTGTTTTTTATTTTTATCTAAGACTGCTATTATTTCAGAGGCGGGAGTACCCGGATACATAGAAGCATATCCTATACCTGCTTCCAATGCGCCTCGCGCAATAGCTTCGTTTCCTAATACTATAGCCTTATCGCCTTCAGAGCCGTTTACAAATAGATTGCTTTTAGCCATTTTTTTTTAATTCTTTCTTTATTTTCTGGTAAAAACATTTGAACTCTCGTCCGTAATTTTAATTATAACGCCGTCCAAGCCTAAATTATCTATTGTTTTAATAAAATCGCTTAAAGAACCTTTTATGCTTAATTCTTTTACGATTAAAAACAACTTTTTATTGTTTGATTTTATATATTTTATTATGCTTTCGTCCGGATTTACTCCTGCGTAATTAATAAAAAAACTATCCGTTCCTATTTCTATAAGTTTTTTTGCTTTTAAAAAATCGACCGCGGCGGATGCTCCGATTACCGCTCCAAAATTAAATAAATCCAACGGAATATGGTTCATCAATCCTCTTTTCAGCATTAAACCGAGTCCCAAAATATCGATATCGTAAACGGGTTTTGCAGATTTAAATTCGGTTTTTAGCGGATGAACTCCTTCAAAAACTATTATATCTTTTAACCCGAGCTGTTTAAGCGTAATTAAATCGGACAGAAGGGATATCCTGTTTTTATCCCTCATGTTAAAAGCGTATGCCGTTTTAATTTTATACTTTTCTTTTAAATCCCTGCACAATAATAAAGCGTTAAAACCGAAATTTTGCTCTATAATTATCTGCGGCAAAGAATTATCTTTCTCGGCGCCGTTTTGCGGATAGCTTTCAACAGAGTTTAATAATTTAATTAAATCTTCTTCAAAAACGGAGTAGTTTTTACTTACGGGAGTTTCGATTTGCGGTATAATCTGCATATGTATCGGTTATATTTCAGATAAATTATATTTTTGTTCTTGTA
>JAJYWW010000187.1 GCA_021791295.1 bacterium
TAAAATTAAATATTATTAATTTTATATAAATGTTAATACGGAGGATAGCGCAATGAATGTAGATTTCGTCGTTTCTAAGAACGGCAATTTTAAAAAAATGCTTTCATACGGGCAAAGCCCATGGTTGGATAATATTTCAAGATGCATGATAGATTCCGGCGACCTCGAAAAATTAGTCAAAAACGAAATAATCACGGGTATAACGTCAAATCCCTCCATATTTGAAAAATCCATTAATTCCGGAAAATGCGGCTATCCGGAAAAAATTAAAAAACTTGCGGCGGAAAAATTAACGCCGTTTGAAATTTACGATACCATAACACGGGAAGATATAAAATCTGCGGCCCGAATACTTAAACCGGTTTACGAAAAATCCGGCGGCAAAGACGGGTTCGTAAGCATTGAAGTTTCTCCCGATATAGCAACCGACGCCAAGAGTTCGACGGAAGAAGCTCTAAGGATTTTTTCGCTTATTAACGAAAAAAACATACTTATTAAAATACCGGCTACGAAAGAAGGTCTGGAAATAATACCCGCCCTTATAGCTAAGGGAATCAATATTAATGTTACTTTGATGTTTTCTTTAAACCATTATATAGACGTAGCGAATGCATATATAAAAGGATTAAAGACGGCTTATGCCAACGGCTATAATTTATCCGGCATACATTCGGTTGCAAGCATTTTTATCAGCAGGGTGGATACTATGGTTGATAAAGCGATTAACGATTTAATTAGCGGCGAAGCGGCGAACGACGCTGCAAAAAAAGAGAAACTTGCCGGTTTAATCGGAAAAGCCGGAGTTGCAAATTCAAAAATAATTTTTAATAAATTTAACGAAATATTTAACGGCGGCGATTTTTCGGCATTAAAATCTAAAGGCGCAAATCCGCAAAGACTCTTATTTGCAAGCACGAGCACAAAAAACCCGTCATATTACGATTTGAAATACGTAGAACCGTTTATTGGCAAAAATACGGTAAACACACTGCCGGACGAGACAATTGAGCATATTGCCGACCACGGCAATATAATGCCGGATACGGCTTCTTTAGAATTCGACGAATCGCTGAAAACTGTTAATACGCTTATGGAACTTGGTATAGATTTAAATAAAGTCGGAGAGAAACTTCAAAACGACGGCGTAAAGTCTTTTGAAGATGCTTACGAAAAACTGCTTCAATCGATAAAAAACACGGCGGGTATATGAATATATAACGATTATCATTTTTTGAAATAATTTAAAATTTTTAATGTTAATATCTAAAAGAGGTAAATGTAATGGAATTAAAAAGAAATTTTGAAGCGGATAAACTCGGCGAAAACGAATTAAAATTTTTAAAAGATTTTACTAAAAAATGCCGCGGCGATATTTTAAAAATGACTACTGTAGCGTCTTCGGGACATCCCGGCGGTTCCATGTCTTCTATCGATATTTATGCGGTTTTATACGGTTATTGCAACATATATCCCAAAAATCCTTTTAAGACTGAAAGAGACCGTATAGTCGTCAGCCATGGTCATACTTCGCCCGGCGTTTATTCCGCTCTCGGAAATTACGGATTTTTCGACGTAAACGATGCAATTATATCTTTTAGAACCGCCGGCTACCCGTTTGAAGGACATATAGAAAAAACGGTGCCAGGCGTCGAATGGGATACCGGCAACCTGGGACAGGGTCTTTCGGCGGCATGCGCATTTGCTCTAGGTTCTAAACTTCATGGATACGATAATCATGTTTATTGCGTAATGGGGGACGGCGAGCAGGCAAAAGGCCAAATTGGCGAAGCAAGAAGATTTGCGGTCAAATATAAATTGAATAACCTTACCGTAATCGTAGATAAAAACGGACTTCAAATAGGCGGCAGAACAGTTGACGTTATGCCTGATAATATAGAAGAAAATTTTAAAGCCGACGGATTTCACGTTATATCGATAAACGGGCATGATTTTAACGAAATTTACGAAGCAATAAAACTATCTCATTCTATTTCATCTCCTGTGGCTATAATAGCGCATACCGTTATGGGAAAGGGCGTTTCCTTTATGGAAAATCAGGCTAAATTTCACGGCGCGACGCTAAATATAGAAGACTGCAAGAAAGCCCTTGCGGAGTTAGGCGAGAAAGACGATTTGGACGAAATTATTGCCAAAAAGAAAGCAGGTTTTAGCATAAAACCTCTTTCTAAAAGAAATAATAATTTCTTAATCTTAAACGACGATGGAAAGAAAATAGTTTACACGCGCGAAAAGAACACGGACAACCGTTCAGCCTTCGGCAACGCCCTTGCGGATATCGCAAATACATATAGAGAAAAAAATGCGGGACAAAAAAATTTACCCTTTGCGGTATTCGACTGCGATCTTGAAGGGTCGGTAAAAACCGGATCGTTTAGAAAAGCTTTTCCCGATAATTTTTTTGAATCCGGAATAGAAGAACATAATACGGCGGTAATTTCGGGAGCGCTTTCGACTGATAATATTGTGACTTTTTTTGCGGATTTCGGCGTTTTTGGCGTGGACGAAACATACAATCAGCAAAGATTGAACGATATTAACCATACAAATCTTAAAGTGGTTTGCACGCATTGCGGAATAGACGTCGGCGAAGACGGAAAAACTCATCAGTGTATAGATTACTTCGGCCTTCTTAACTCTACTTTCGGATTTAAAGTTATATTGCCGGCAGACCCAAACCAGACCGACAGGGTAACGCGTTATATAGCGCGCAATGAAGGAAATTTCGGAGTAATAATGGGCAGGTCTATAATTCCGGTCATACTCGACGAAAACGACAAACTTTTTTTCGGCGAAAATTATGAATTTAAATACGGCAAAATGGACGTAATCAGAGACGGCAAAGATGCTGCGATAATATCTACCGGCAACATGCTGCCCCATGCTTTAAAAGGCTGGGAAATGCTTAAAAAAGACGGTATAAACGCGATGCTTTTAAACGTATCGTGTCCGAGCGACATAGACGTTCAAGACCTTCAATTTGCTGCGAAAACAGGCCTCATTGTAACGATAGAAGATCACAACGTCAAAACCGGAGTAGGAACTGCGATTGGCTCAATGCTTGCAGAAAATGCCATATCGGTAAAATTCAGAAAAATGGGGGCAAGATTTTACAGTTCATCAGGCAAACCTGAAGATTTATATAAACTAGCAGGTTTATCTCCCGAAGACCTTAATAATTTCGTCAAAAAAGAACTATCATAAAACTATATAGCATATATTATTGCAGTGCCGGAATTCAATTACGGCACTGCAATAAATTTATGAAATTCTGCCTCTATCGCAACTAGGAAATAAACCACGGTGCCGGAATTCAATACAGTCACACTGACAAATATTACGATGCTTTATTCCATTCCCTGCCGTCCGCGTTTATAAGTTCGTCTGCCTCTTGCGGCCCCCAGGAACCGGCATCGTAATTTGGAAAAACGGGCGGCTCCATTTTAGACCAGCCGTTCATTACGGACGTAATCAACTGCCATGCTATAAGCATATCGTCGTATCTTGCGAAAAGAGTCTGGTCTCCAAGTATAACGTCGTATATCAAACGTTCATAGGCATCTGGCGGCGAGAGCCTGAAAGAAGATTTATAGTTAAAAACCATGCAGACCGGTTCTATATCCATAACGAAACCCGGTTTTTTAGCGCCTATATTTATCGATATCCCCTCATTAGGTTGAATCGTTATAATTATAGAGTTCTGCTTTATATTATCTATACCGGCCTTGGCAAACAGGCTGTATGGAAGCTTTTTAAAATAAACCGCTATTTCCGTTTTATGAGTCTTTAATCTTTTTCCGGCTCTTAAATAAAAAGGAACTCCCGCCCACCTATAATTATCGACGTACAGTTTCATAGCCGCATAAGTATCGGTAATAGAATTTGCGTCTATCCCTTCTTCTTCCTTATAACTTACAACCTGCTTGCCGTCGATTACGCCCCTGTCGTACTGCCCTCTTACCGTATATTTCTTAACGTCGTTAAGGCTTAGAGGC
>JAJYWW010000072.1 GCA_021791295.1 bacterium
ATGAACGACGTATCGCTATATAAAACAGGGTGCTCCTCGGACACAGGACGCCGAACATGACCTATAGATATGCTCATTTAAAGCCCAGAGAGTTAAAAAAAGAGATAGAAAAAGCCTTTAGCAAGAAAAACGAAGAGAGCGAAAAAGAAATCAAAAGAGAGGAATACGAAAAAGCTTTGGAGATTATAAGGAAATACGAGAAAAGCGGCGGAAAATAATTACGCCGAGAGTCTTATTTCAGACGTAGAATTTGTAACAAATTATGTTACGGCGTAACATATTGCTTTACGGTATTACGTCAAGAAAGCGGTTGATGATGTGTGGAATGGAATAAAAACGGTTAATGTTTTATGCCTGCCAGCTCCGTTCCGAGCCTTAAAACGCAAATTTGAAAGGATTTTTTAAGGCTTGGTCAGGCTAAAAGCGGATTTTTTATAATTAACGGTGAGAATAAAGTTATTTAGAAAACTTTTAACCCCTAATAATACGACATGCAAGTTTGGCATAAAATCTATTAATACGTCGTTAATTTCTATGTTGTTGGTTTTAAAGCATAATGTATGCGCATATGCAGTAGTTATGCCATTGCCGGTGCTTATTGTTTTGCGGATACCGGCTTGCAAATTATGGCCAAGCAACGGGGCGTATTCAGCGGGAATCGCACATTCATCGGCGCCAGTATCGATTAAGCCATATACTTTAACCGATAATTTTGTATGCGGATTATGAATTGTAACCGGCAACCATGGCCGGGCTATATCGTTATCGTTAAATTTTGTGAAAGGAATATAGGCGGAGGTCATCAGTAAATCTGCACCATATCCTTAGTAGGAATATATGTAATGACGGGTTCTTTATATCCCTCTCGTTGCGCTTCATCGTAAGCTTCTTTAGGACTGTCGCCGCAACCGATTACCGTAGAATCTTCAAAACTTTTCAACGCCACGTATTTTCCGGCAAGGTCGTTATTTTTTATTAGAACTTGGATCATTTTAGCCTCTCTATAAAATTAACAAATCTATATATGTAATAAAATATAGCACTATACGAAAAGATAATCAAGTTAATCGGCGTAAATAAAATTTCCTACAATACTATAATCGGAACTTTTCGACTAAAAATCGACCCTAAAACCATAAATTTTTATCGTTTTTTTATTCTCTTTTGCCGGTTTACTTCCTAAAATAAACTATATAATAGGAAGTAATTTATTTTGCAAAAAAAATTAATTTGCAAATAAAGGTGTCCAAATAAAGTCAGATTTATTTATTATCATACTCCCGCCTGCGTTTGACGCGGTTGGGAGTTTTTATAAAGTTCATTAAAAACTTGTTAAAGATTTGCGGTTTTTTCTATCAAATCAACACTTTAAAAATATATGGGCCTCTATCCTGTTCCGCAATTGATGAAAATTAGGCCCTAAAGCAAGCTGGATAAATCTTTGATTTTGAAAAAATTAGGAACATTATCGTCTACTGTGCCCTATTTTGTGCAAAAAATAAAAATACGATACGGTAGAACGGCAAAATATAGTATTTTACGGAATAAAAAGGCAAGGAAAATTTTGAATAGAAAAACCGCAAAGCCTTAAAAGTATCGATTTAAATAAAAACCTTATAAGTCCTGTTTTTCTCTTATTCTACGCTTTCCACCCTGTTTCTGCCGTTTTCTTTTGCTTTATACAGCGCTTCGTCCGCCCTTTTTACTATACTTTCGGCAGTGTCGTCCCGCTTATAACCGGTTACCCCAAAACTGCACTTTACGTTAACTTTTGAGGAAAATCCGTGTGTTTCTATCTTTAGCCTTAATTTCTCGGCAAGTTCGACAGCTCCTTCGACGCCTATATTTTTCGATATTACCATAAATTCTTCGCCGCCGAACCTTGCAAAAAAATCATCTCTTCTTATATTCTCTTTAATTAAAGAAGCAAGCTCGGAAAGAACCGAATCCCCCGTCTGGTGCCCGAAGGTATCGTTAATTTCCTTAAAATGGTCTATATCTAGCATTATCAATGAAAATTTGGCATTATTAATCAAGGCATTCCTTAAGTAATCTTCCAGCTTTGTATCGAACGACCTTCTGTTGGGAACATGAGTTAAAGCGTCAAGCTCGGAAAGTTCTTTAAATACGTCTTTTTCTTTTATCAAATTTAATTCGCTTAATACCCTGTCGCTTACGTCGTTAATAATAGCTAGACCCGTCCAAGCGTTTTCGAAAAATATCGTCGTTGCAATTATTTCTCCCCAGAATGTTTCGCCGCTTTTTTTCTTCACTTTTAAGGTGTATTTAGTTTCGAACTGTTCGCCGCCGAGCCTTCTCTTAATATTTTGATATAAAAGTAATTTTTCTTCCTCTCTTGCCTCTACCATTTCCGGCAAATTTAAATCTTTTATAGTTTCCTCAGTATAACCGAGTATCTTTAGTCCGGAAGGGTTCATATAGATAAATTTCTCGCGGTACAAACCTATTATCGAAGGTATATTCTCGCTCAATATTTTAAAAAATTCGACCGATTTCTTTAAAGAGTTTTCGTAATATATTTTTTCAGTTATGTCTTTAATCGAATCGATTAAATATTCTTTGCCGTCTATTTCTATCGGCGCAATAGTTAGTTCCACCCTTTTTACTTCGTCGTTTTTAAGTTTATGGCTTATAATCCTTACCATAGGATTTTCCGCCCCTCTTCTATACACGTCTATCCTGAATTTTTTGTGTTCTTCCTCGTCGGCCAATGCTATATCGGTAATTTTCATATCCGTCAACTCTTTTCTTGTCCATCCGTAAAATTTTTCGGCGGCTTTATTCGCATCTGTAATTTTGCCGGTATTTATGTCCATCAATAAATGTATAACGGGGCTGTTGTTAAACATATTTTTGAATCTCAGTTCGCTGTTTCTGATTTCCCTGAAAAATTTATTCAAATAATACATTACGAGAATGCTAAGAAGTATGATTGCAAAGGTTCCAAAAATAAACGTAAATGCGGCAAAACGGATTAAATATTCAAAGCCTGCGGATATTTTACCGATGAACGCATACGTCGGTAAAACGGATTTATTCAGGGTATATTCGAGAAACATTCTTTCTGATAACCTTAAAGGCACAAATCCGGTATATTTAATAAATCTTTTGATTATCGGCTTTGAAACGTATTCCCAGTGGTAATAAGACTTTCTGGCAAATGCGGAAAAATACTTAGCATTGGAAAGGGATAATTTTTTTAATTCTACTGGAGTTTTAATATTTAGCAGGATAAATAATTTTTTATAATCCCCGTCGGTCTTATTTACGGTAAGCGATAATTTTTTCAGATATTTTTTTACGTTATTTTTATAGTTAACTGGTCTATATGTTTCGTAAAAAACTATTCTTTTTATTAAAGAGCCTGTTTGGGTTAAATCGTCGTTAATTACGGATACTTCTAATATTATTTTTGAATTTTTGCCTATATAGTTTTTTAAAGGTATAAATGTCCTGTCGAAAGTTATAGCGGCTGTTATTATCCATAAAACTACGACCGCTACTCCCGCTATAATTATTTTATTATTATTTAATTTGTTCATTAATCCGGGTTCCTTATGCCCGATTATGAAATTTAGGCGGAGGGGTAAATCTAAAAATTTATTTCCTCTCCGTAACCGGGCATATAAACGTTAAATCCCCTTTCTTCCAATTTGCCCTTATAAACGTTCATAACGTCTTCGTCGCCGTGAACGAGGCAGACTTTTTCGGGCTTGAACTTTAAAGCGGCAATCCATTCCATAAGCTCTTTCTGATCTGCGTGCGACGAAAAACCGTTTATAGTATAAATTTGAGCGTTGACTTCAAAATTTTCGCCCAGAATATGCACTTTTTTTTCTTTTTCCACTATTTTTCTGCCGAGCGTTCCTTTTGCCTGATAACCTACGAATATTACGGCAT
>JAJYWW010000090.1 GCA_021791295.1 bacterium
TAATTTATATCATGCTGCTACATGTAAAATATAAATACTTTACATTATAAATCCAGCAATGACTTTATTTCCGATATTACTGTTTCAAGAGCCTTTTCAACTTCTACAGTCAGTTCCTCGCCAAAATTAACCGTATCTTTAGCTTCAACGGCAAATATAATTATTTCGGAAGGTAAAGAAATGCCGAGATGCCTTCCCAATTCAAGCGCCGCCGGTAAATCCATATCGTGGGTCGAAACCGTATTCCTCGTATAAGGAATGTCGGGATAAATAAATTTAAAAACGGTTCCCGCTTTATGCCTGCCGGTGACGATGGCGTCTATCACCACCGCCCTTTGAAATCCGGCCATATATTCCATAAGATTTATCCCGCCTGAAGATACTTCTATAAATTCCGTAACGCTGGAACGGCTAACCACCTTATGTTCAAATTCCGTAAGCTTAGAAGCGCAGGCTTCGGAATTTTCAAAGCCGGTAAGTTCGGGTACACAGACTTCGGAATTTTCGGTTTCCAAGCCGTTGCCGTCGGTACTGCAAAGCCCGCAGACATTTGCTTCCTTAGCTATATAAATAGACTTAAGGGCGTTAACAGCCTTTATTCCGACGGCATCGTCCGATAATATCGAATTTCCTATGCCTATAACCGCAGTTTTATTCATTAAACTTAAACCCATTATTTACTAACAATTATTAATTACATTACCGTCATTCTTATTGCCGTAGCTATTAAATTAATATCTTATCGGTCATTTTAAGCATATCTTCGACTGCGTTTATGAAAGCCAACGGCTTTTTGCAGTTAAAGATGCGGAACGGAGTCGGCAAAGCTAACCAATCCCGCCAAAACCTATATTAATCCCACGAATTTCTTTTAATAGTCCTTATAGTATCACCGTTTTTATTCCTTATTTTTATTATAAGCGGCATTTTGCCGGGCAAAGAGTGAGTAGCGCAGGACAAACAAGGGTCGTAGAGCCTGAAAGCCATTTCTATCCTATTGAGGAGTCCTTCTTGAATAACTCCGCCTTTGCTTATCAGTTTCTCAGCCGCCCGTTTTATAGACATCGTCATAGGGGCATAATTATTTGTAGTTCCCACAATCAGATTTACTTTTTTAATGACGCCTCTTTCGTCGGAAACGTAATGATGCGTCAACGTGCCTCTAGGCGCTTCAACAGAACCTATGCCTACGGCTTCGGTAGAACCGTTCACTCCGTTAGGTATATTTCTGACTTTATCGGATGCGGTTTCGTCGTCGTTAGCAAGTTCCAACATTCTTTCGGAAGCATACAGAAGTTCTACTAATCTTGCCCAGTGGGTTGCAAGCCTGTGGTGGACGGGTTTATATCTTCCGCTTCCGTTTCCGTCTTCTTTTTTACCGCTCAAAGTATCATAAAACTTTTCAAAATATTCCTGCGCAAGCGGCGTAGCCATTTTATCCGAAACGTTAAGACGGGATAAGGGAGTGCAGGAATAAACGCCGCTTTCAGGTCCGTCTACGAAACCCTTCCATCCGATATTTTTTAGATAAGGATATTTTAAATAAGTCCACTGCTCAACCCTTTCGGCTATATGTTTAGTATAGTCGGCAGGTGTATATTTTACGAATTCGTTTCCTTCGGGGTCAATCACCCTTATTTTTCCGTCATAAAAATTAACGCGGTTATTTTCATCTACCGTTCCCATATAATAAGTCTTATGTATATAAATATCGGACAGTATAAGTTCCTTATAAACCTGATTTTTCAACACGATATCGTCAAATATTTTAAGACTGAAAAGGGCAAAATCTATATTCTTTTTTGCGGCGGTTTTAATTTCGTCTAATTCTTCTTTTGAAAGCGATTTACTCCAGCCTCCGGGCAGTCCTCCCGCAAGATGAACGCCCCTTCCGCCTATCATTTCTATTATACGGTGGTTTCTTGCCCTTGTATCAATAACCTCTTTTCCTATGTCGAGCCCCACTTTTCTTATAACGCCGAGAACGTTTCTTTCAGACGGCGGAGCATCAGGTCCGACGATAAAGTCGGGGCCGCCTAGCGCATAAAAATGCGTAGTATGGTCGGTAACGTAAAAAGCCATATACAATAATTCCCTTATTTTTTTTGCGGCGGTCGGCGGCTCCACGCCGAAAAGCATATCTAAAGCCTTCACAGACGCCATATGGTGGGCTTCCGGACAGACCCCGCATATTCTATTAGTCAGAACCGGCATATCTTCGGCGAGCCTTCCGGTACAGAACTGCTCGAATCCCCTTAATTCAGGAACAATAAAATAGGTGTTTTCTACATCCCCTTCATCGTTTAAAAATATGTCGATTTTACCGTGTCCTTCCAGTCTGGTTATCGGGTCTATGGATATTTTTCTCATGGCATCGTTCTCCTTTTTAAAATGGAATCCGCAAGGCTGTATTTGTAAAACAACCCAGACGGGTCTGGTATCGATTCTATAGTCCGGTCTATCTTTTCTATTATCTTTTCGTCCTCCAGCCCTTTTATGCCGTCAATATCAATTATAGAACCGAGCGCGGATACCATTTTTGCGCCCTGGTCGAGAACGCCTTCCGGAGGGCCGTAGCATCCGGTGCACGGCATGTTGACTTTAGGGCAGAGAGCGCCGCAGCCGTCCCTCGTCGCGATACCCATACAGATAATACCCTGCTCTAATAGACATTTTTCTTTTTCGGTAATAATTTCATAATTTCTGCAAAATCTTTCTATCTTTTTTTCCGACTTTTTTCTGTCGCATTCTTCGCATACGGAAGACGTTCCCGCGCCTATTACGGATTTTTTAGGCGGCAAAGCGGCACCCGAAATGACGAGTTCGATAACTTTCCAAATCTGTTTTGGTTCGGGCGGGCATCCCGGTATAAAATAATCTACGTCGACGACCTGCGAAAGCGTCCTTAGAGTATCGTAAAATTTTGGAATTTCGAGCCTTCCTTCCGGAACGTCCGACTCCGGAACCGGTAAAACGCCGAGAGGATTGTCTATAGAAGGGTTATCGAGATAAACCGTTTTAAAAAGTTCTTCCCGCGAAGACAGGTTTGCAAGTGCTGGAATGCAACCTTCGTAAGCGCAGGAACCGAATGCAATCAGTACCTTGGATTTTTTTCTTAAAAGATGCGCCATCTCTTCGTTTTCTTCGGTTCTTATTCCGCCGTTAAAAAAAGTTATAAAAATGCTTTCGTCCGGCAGTTCTTTTATGTCCTGTTTCTTCGTGTCTAAGAGGCATGGACAGAACATAAAATCGAAGTTGGCATCCAAATCTATTATCTTTTCGTTAATATTTACAAGCGCGATTTCGCACCCGCCGCATGAAGCCGCCCAGTACATGGCTATTTTAGGTTTACCGGTCATAGTATATATTTAACCCCCTTGTTTATTATTAATTAAAATTTAAATTTTATTTAATAAATTATTTGATTTAATTTAATTTAACATTTGACAATTTGGCATAAACGATATGACAAATTGGCATTTTTTATTTAATTATTTAATTATATTTTAAGACGACGAATTATAAATTATAGATTATACGTTATTAGAGATTATACATATTTACTATTCCCGATGCCTTATCCATATCGTCAACCATCTGTATTACCGAATCTGTTATGCTTGACGTAGAATCCGCTATATGTTTGGATTCCGTCGATATTTTCTTAGCGGACATGCCGAGTTCCTGCATGGAAGCGTTCTGCTCCTCTATCGCCGAAGCGAGATTGTCGGTATAGTCTTTTATTGAACCCGCTTCGCTGTTTACGAAACTGTTGGAATCCACAAGCCTGTTTACGGTTTCCACGCCGTATGAAACTGTGTTTTCGGTTTCCTTAATCAAAGCCTCTACGTCGCGGGTCGCTTTGGTTACTTTATCCGCTAATTTCCTTACCTCGTCGGCAACCACGGCAAACCCT
>JAJYWW010000058.1 GCA_021791295.1 bacterium
CCGGCTACGGATAATTTTCCTATATCGCCGCCCTTAAAAAAAACGGGGCTTACGGTAAAACCGTCCGTAGTAAATGCGATTTTTTGCGGAGATTTTAAAACTGCGGCATCTTCCAATAAATTTATTACGCCGCATTCATTAAGAACGCCGCCGCTATTTTCGTTATTAACGATATCGCCGCTATTTAAACCTTGAAAACAATTATTTCCAGCGTCCTGCCCGTATAATCCGTTAAATATAATACCGCCTATAAGCTCGGAGGTTTCCTTCCCTCCTCCGCCGTGCGAAAGCAATATTTTTTCAAATTTTTTATTATCCATTTTAATTAAATTAATTGCTAAAAATTGCGGTACTTATAATATGCGGCGCATGCGCCTTCAAAAGATACCATGCATGCCCCTACCGGATTTTCGGGATTGCATACTTTTCCGAACAGCGGACAGTCGTCAGGCTTGGATTTCCCTTTTAATATTTCCCCGCATTTGCATAAGACGTTTTCTTTACCGGCAGTTTTTTCATTCGGCCTTGTTTCTATTTCTAATTTTTTCAGTTTATCTTTAAAAACGTATTCGGCGTCAAAATTTTTAAATTCGTCCCTTAACTTTAACCCGCTTTTTGGAATATTTCCGAACCCTCTCCATTCGAATTCGTCTCTTACGGTGAAATACTTGCCCACCAAAGCCTGCGCCTTTTTATTTCCGTTTTCTTTGACCGCCCTTTTATACGCAATTTCGACGGACGGCCTGCTTTCGTTAATCTGCCTCGCTATTAAAAGAACTCCGCTTAAAATATCGTAAGGCTCAAATCCCGCTATTACGGCCGCCTTGCCGTATTTATCAGGAATATCGTTATAAATGCCGCTTCCGGTCATAACGCTGACGTGCCCCGGACAGATAAATCCGTCTATTAAATTATCGCCGGAATCTAAAATAGCGTTTATAGGAGGAGGCACGAGAACATGGTTTACGTGAAACAAAACATTGTTTATGCCCTTAGATATAACTTCTTCGAGAAGCGCCGCCGTCATAGGGGTCGTAGTTTCAAAGCCTATCGCGAAAAAAACTATTTTTTTATCTTTATTTGCTTTATCGAGGGCTATTTTTATAATATCGAGGGGTGAATACACCATCCTTACGTCTTTTCCTTTTGCGCGCTCTTTTATAAGGGAACTGCCTGTTCCCGGAACCCGCATCATATCGCCGTATGCCGCAAGTATAACGTCCGGCGAATCAGCAATTTCTATCGCCTCGTCTATTCTTTTGACGGGCATCACGCATACCGGACATCCGGGTCCGTGAAGAAAATTTATTTTATCTTTAAGGAGCGTATGTAATCCGAATTTCATAATGGAATGAGTGTGTCCGCCGCATATTTCCATTATATTGACCGGTTTTTTAACTTCGTAATGTATGAGGGACGCCAGCCGGTTTATATCGTCTTTTCTTTTAAAATCGGAATATAATTCCATTATTGAATGAGGTGCGTGTTTGAGTGCGTTTGCATTTTTATTAAATTTAGGCCGCCTGATATAATTTTCTACTGCGCCGTTTTGCTTTCTATTTCCCTGAATAAATTAAGGCTTTCCTCCGCTTCTTTTTCGTCTATTCTCTGCATTGCGTAACCCACGTGTATGAGCAGGTAATCGCCTATGACTGCCGGCTCTTCTAGAAGCATCGTAGAAACGAGCCTTTTAGAACCCATAGTATCGACTATAACGGTGTTTTCGTCTTTCATTTCTATGACTTTGGAAGGTATCGCAAGGCACATTTTGTTTTTTAACCCTTTTTAATAATATGCTTATCGCTATTAATTATATCAATTCTTTTTGATTATATCATATTTTTAATTTGTTAGTATTTGAGACGGTGCAGGAATTTAATTCCTGCACCGTAATTATGAGGTAACGGTAAGCGGTAAAACGTAAAGCAACAGGTTGTTTCTAAAGTGCTTATTCTGTAACCGTTATACAGGCAGAACAGTGTTTCCCCACGATTCGTTAATGCTTTCGGCCGCAGCAAGATAAAATGCCAGAACGGCGGTAATAAGTCCGAAATATCCGCCGACTACGTTTATAATAACCGTTCCCGTCCATGCGCCGATAGCAAGCAGGTAAAAAGTCGCCGTAAGAAATAAAAAAATCAGCATAAGCGCCTTGGATTTTTTCAAAGACGCAACCCACATAAACATCGTAAATAAACCCCACAAGAACAGATACCAGCCGATAAATGGCCCTGTTACGCCTTTTGCAAAGAATTCAATAAACAGGGCAAAGCTCCACCAGAACGCTCCGTAACCGCAAAATGCGACCGTGCCGAAACTGTTGCCTCTGGGCATTTCCATAATACCGGCGACGAACTGAGCCATACCGCCGAAAGCAAAAGCACATGCAAGAACCATCGGCATGTTTGCGCCCGAAAACCATCCGACGTTAATCATACTTAACAAAAAGGTCGTAAGCGCAAACCCCGAAAGTCCGAGCGGAGCCGGATTGGCAAATTTTGTTTCCATAAAATTACCTCCTTTAAATTAATTAAAAGTTAATCTATCCAAATTTTATTTTTACGCGTTATACACCGTAACCCACCCTTATGCCGCCCCAGTGCCTGCCGTCGATAAACATAGGGACGCCGACGTCGCTTATTACTTCTCCCGTGTCCCTCGGATAAGTCTGGACTATAAGATTGTCCGTGTTTCTAGCTACCGCAAGGCCGACAGGGTCGTTAAATATTCTCATAGACCTGTTGCCGACGATATCTTTTGCGTAATCTCCGGTAAGCGGCTTGTCGAATATCGAATTATGCGCAGCAGCATAACCGTTTTCGTCAACAAGCAAAAAATATTTAAAACTCGGGTCCATAGCAAGATATTTATCTTCTATCGGCTGAATCCGCCTTTTTATAAAATCGGTAAATTTTGTTTTATATTTCTGCGGATTTGTGTTAGTTACCGGAACATAATTTCTGTCCCATATATCGGAAGTAGAAATCTCTCCGTTTTTAATAGCATTTTCTATTATTCCTATTATTTCCTTTATTCCTTCCTCTGCAAGCTCTGCAATTTTTTCGATATGCGCTCCTACTTTTACTTTTTTCAGTATATTTTCGGATTTTTCCGAAATTTTGCTTATTTCTATACTTTTGGAACTTAAAATATTTAATTTTTCTGAAATATCTTTCACGGATTGCGACATATCAAGAACCGTCTGAGAAACTTCTTCGACGGAGCTTGACTGCTGTTCCGTAGCCGCCGTAATATTTATTATCATATCGTTAGCCTGGGATATTTTACCTGCAAGTTCTGAAAACGAATGAAGCATTTCTTCAACCGAAACAGTATTCGTTTTTATTATTTCGATGATAGAATTGTTTTTTTGAACTAATATATCGAAGTTTCCGGCGACTACGCCGGTAGTCTTTTCTATCTCTTTAGACTGTTTTTGGGTCTGCTCGGCAAGCTTTTTTACCTCGTCGGCTACTACTGCAAAACCTCTGCCGTGTTCCCCAGCCCTTGCCGCCTCAATCGCGGCGTTAAGCGCCAGAAGATTCGTCTGGCTTGCTATATCGTCTATTATGTTGACTATAGATAAAATATTGTTCATCTGGCCGTGCAGACCCTCCAGCGATTCTTTATTGGAGTTTATTGCCGATATTGTGCCTGAAGAACTTTTATTTATTTCCTCCGCGGTTTGGATAGTATTATTGCTTATTTTATGCAGTCCTTCTATAAAAGATTTAAATTCTTCCATATTCACCGCAATAGCGCTTACCGATTTAGCGGAATCGTTCATAACGCTTCCTATTACTTCGAAATTGTTCCTTATTTCTTTCATTTCATTAGTCGTAATGCCTATTTCGTAGTTAAAGCTTGCATTAGATACCGAAGATTTGGAGGCGTTCGATA
>JAJYWW010000049.1 GCA_021791295.1 bacterium
AGATTTGAGAAAAGATTTTATAAAAAAAATCATTAATGCTCAGGAAGAAGAAAGAAGGAAATTGTCCAGAAGTTTACACGACAGATTTGGACAGTTTTTATCCTCTTTAAAAATAAAGCTCAGAATGCTTGACGATTACAATGATGTCAGCGAAGTAAAAAATAAAATTCAACAAATAAGGGATGACCTGACGGAAGGATTTAATCTTGTGCACGATATGGCCAAAAACTTAAGGCCGAGCATGCTTGACGAGGTCGGGTTGATTAATACCGTAAAGCAATATGCCGCAGACGTCGCTAAAAATAATCCTGCTATAAAAATAGATTTTTATCCTATTAATTTAGAAGATTGCCGGTTAGATAAAAATATAGAAGTTAATATATACAGAATAATTCAGGAATCGGTATTGAATGTTATCCGCCATGCCTGCGCCGATTCCGTTACGATAATTTTAGAAAGATACGAAGGTAAAATTAGAGGTATTATAGAAGATAACGGAGCCGGTTTCGGATGCTGCGGAGAGGATGATTACGAACATCTCGGAATAGACGGCATGAAAGAGAGGGCTAAATTGTTCGGCGGAGAATTGACTGTCGAATCCGAAAAAAATTTAGGGACGGTAGTAAAATTTTATATTCCGGATATTAATAATGAATAAAGAAGAGGCATAAGAAATGATAACGGTTGTGTTAGTCGATGACCATTCTATACTGCTTGCGACTTTAAAGATATTTTTAGATACTCAGGAAGGCATCAGCGTTACAGGAACGTCGAATGACGCCCTGCGCGCCATCGAACTTATAAAGGCAAAAACCCCCGATGTCGTTTTGCTTGACATATCTATGCCGAAAATAAACGGAATTGATTTAATACCGAAAATAAAAAAAGTTTCGCCAAACTCAAAAATACTAATGCTGACCATGTTCGAAGACAAGCAGTATATGCAAAAAGTTCTTGAAGCCGGAGCATCCGGCTTTTTAGTAAAAAAAGCCATGGATTACGATTTAGTCTATGCGATAAAAACCGTTGCGAGGGGAGAAACATATATCCATCCGTCGATGCTCGAAGATTTTATGGCAAATAAAAATAACGGCTCGGCCGATATTCTCAGCAGGGAAGAAACATTATGGGAAGCTTTAAGCAAACGCGAAAAAGAGGTTATGGTCGGGGTTGCACAGGGTTTTACAAATAAAGAAATTGCCGAGAAGCACTTTTTGAGCGAGAAAACTGTTGCTACGTACCGCTCGAGAGGAATGGAAAAGCTTGGTTTTTCAAGCAAATCTCAACTTATCGATTTAATTTATTTCAAACTTAAAATTTTAAAAAAATAATATATTCCGCCTTCGTAAGTTTCTTTCCTACGATAAATTTCTACATTTATACTACAAAAATCAGCATTTATCCTATTTTAAAACTTCTCATTATATATTAGATTTAAGCTATGAAAATAATTTATTTTTATAACTTAAAATTAAAGGAGGAATTTAAAATGAAAAGATATAAAATAACGGCTTTAATTTTTTCGATTTTTTTGTTCGTTCTTTTTATTTACGGCAATGCGACGGCGCAGGCGCAAACGTCAAATTCTGCTAAAGCAATTAAAATTATTAAAGCGAAAGGGTGTCTGAGCTGTCATGCATTAAACGGCTCTGGAGGTTCGGTCGGCCCTAATCTTTCTAACGAAGGTTCGAAAGGACACTCGATGCACTGGTTAAAGGTACAGATTACGAATCCCGGCAAACATTTTCAGGGGAGCATAATGCCTCAATTTCAATTAAATCCCGCTCAGCTTGAAGAAGTCGCCCAATACTTAGAATCGCTAAAATAAAACGAGAAAATTGTATTATTGTTATTAAAGAGGAGAAAAATTATGAAAAGGTTATTTTTGATAATAATTTTTATAATTGCGGCAATAACGGTAAATCCGTTAGACAGTCATGCGTTTGCAGGCAGACAATTATTCAAAAAAGAGCAGTGTATTTTATGCCATGCCATTAACAAAAAAGGGGGAACGATGGGTCCTAATCTTTCGACTATCGGCAAAATCAGGACATATTCATGGATTAAAAGACAGATAATAAATCCTAAGTTAAATTTTTTTACCCCTAATTCTTTTGTTATTTTTCATGGAAAAACATATGAATCCATAATGCCGGCAAACAAAAAAATAAGCGCTGATAATCTTAACAAACTTGCGCAATATTTAAAATCTCTAAAATAATGTAGAAGCAAGCGGTTTTAAAAATGTTTATATTGGCTTATGCTTATAATAGCAATTTTAATTTTGTTTAAGGAGGTAGATGGAAATGAAGAGAGGCAAAATTATCTTAACGGTAACGTTTTTATTTGTTTTTTTCCTTATTTTATGTAAGGGCAATACAGTTTTTGCTATATCCGGAAAGGCGGTTTTTAAATCCAAAGGCTGTATAAACTGCCACGCTATAAACGGCGCAGGCGGCAAAGCAGGTCCTAATCTAAGCAACATAGGGGCAAGAAAAAGCATTGAATGGTTAAAAGATTTTATTAAAAATCCGGATAGCTATTTTAATCCGGGAAGCAGTGCTCTTATAAACGGGAAGGAATATATAGTTATGATGCCTTCATTTAAGAATATGCTGTCAGAAGGCAAGCTTAATGCGGTAGCCGGCTACTTAGGGTCGTTGAAGTAATAAATTAACGGAATTATGCACTTGACAAAGCAATGCTTGGTATTATGTTATAATAACCGAGAGATTGCTTCGCTTCGCTGGACTCCGTCCGCTAACGCTCGCAATGACAATATGTAGTCATTGCGAGCGTTAGCGAAGCAATCTTGCTTTGTCAAGTGCATAATTCCGTAAATTAATAATGCGTTTAATCAAAAGAGCGGGATAATGCGGTTCAATAATTCGATATCCCGCTCTTTTTTTATCTAACAAATCAAAATTAAATTATCAAATAGAAAATACAATATAGGTTTTTCCCCTACATTTTATTTCTAATTTTTCCCTACAAAAATCAGTTTTTATCCTATTTAAAACATACGGATTGCGTATTACACTAAAAACATATAAATTTTTTACCTCCTTTGCCCCGTTTAAGCGGGGCAATTATTGGAAGATTTGGATAAAGGGCATTAGCTTAATTACAAAATATAAAAAATATCAATTATGATAATCCCTAAAATTATAATCAGATTATTTATAGCTGCGGTATCGATAACTGCGTTATCGTTTATTATTTGCTTAGTATCTTGTCAGGCTGTTTTAATTTATGCCAAAAATACGGATACCGCAAAAAACGAACCGGTGAATATATGTAAAGCAGGCAGGAAGGTTTACATCGGTAACGGCTGTTTCGCCTGCCACGGAGTCCGCAGGCTCGGAAAGTCCGCCCCTCCGCTTATCCCCCAGTTTATAGGAAGATTTCCTTACGATAAACTTAAGGCTATTATAACAAAAGGTTTGTTTCCCGTGCCTATGCCCGCCTTTAAGGAATTAACGGACAAAGAGTTATCGGAGCTTATAAGCTATCTTAAATCGCCTTCGCAAAAAGTTCTCTGGAACAAGAACGATATTAAAACCAGTCTCATAAAATACGAAAATACGAAGAAATCGAATATTAAACTCGTAAACGTAAAAAATCTTATGGCGGTCGTCGAAGGCGGAACAGGGAAAGTCTGGATAATGAAAGGGACGCAAATATTAAATAAGTTTAATTTCGGCAATATTCACGGAGGCTTGAAATATTCTCCATCGGGAAGGTATTTATATCTTCCCTCAAATACAGGTTTCGTAGGCAAGTATGATTTTTATACTAAAGAATTGGCTTATAAAGTTAGAGCCTGCCGTTATCTAAGAAATATTTCACTCTCGGAAGGCGGAAAATATGTACTTGC
>JAJYWW010000037.1 GCA_021791295.1 bacterium
CGTTGGCAACCGATTTTATTTCCTTTTCCATCCATAAATCACGCGCATAATCTAAATTTAATATATAACCTTTGTCGAAATTTTCTTTTCTTATGTTATTTATAACAAGCCGCCCTCCCGGCTTTATATTTTTCATAATTTCTACAACCGGCATCCAGACCGGAGTGGTATCTATAACTGAATGTAATTTTTCCGGCGGAATATCTTTAATATCTCCGCTCCAATATGAGCCTAACCGTAAGGCAAGTTTTCTTTCGTTTTCGGATCTTGCAAAAACGAAAAATTTAGAATCCGGAAAAATTGCTTTGGCTATCTTAAGAACTAAATGGTTGGAAGCGCCGAATCCAAGAAAACCTAAATTCATTCCGTTTTTAATTTCCGAAAGTTTTAAAGCCCTATACCCTACGGCGCCTGCGCATAAAAGCGGAGAAGCCTCTTCATCCGTAAAACTTTCCGGTATAATTGCGGCATAGTTCTCGTTTATCTTGGTATATTCCGCATAACCGCCGTTCACGTCTTTACCGGTAGCGACAAAATCGGCGCATAAGTTTTCAAGCCCGTTTTTACAATATTCGCATTTTCCGCAAGCCGAATTAATCCAGCCTATCCCCACCCTGTCTCCTATCCTAAGTTTATTTACTTCACTGCCGGTCTCAATTACTCTGCCGACTATCTGATGTCCTGGAATTACAGGAAGATTAATAGGTTGTATTCTTCCTTCTATTTCGTCTAATTCGGTATGGCAGACCGCACAGGCATTAATCTTGATCAAAACTTCATTTTTATCGATTTTTGGTACTTCGGCTTCTATATAATCTAACGGCGCATGGTTTATTTTTAAATCCGATATTTTAGACAGCATCATCGATTTCATGATTTTTATACTCTCATGTTTAAAATTACTTTAAATAATATTCTATATACTGCATATCGCTTATGCTATATATAAATTATTACCGCATAATTTTATATAGTCAAATAATCTGCGGTTAATACCTTTCGATTAAACAACCCCGACCAAATTTCTTCCGGCGTTTTTTGCCTTATAAAGCCCCAAATCTACCCTTTTAAGCAGATCGGCTTCGTTGTCCGAAAAAATTAGCGACGCCACACCCAAACTTATAGTAACCCTTTCTGCTATTTTAAAATCGTGTTCTTGAACTTTTAGCCTCAATCTTTCGGCAAGTTCTAAAGCCGTTTTTATGGGCGTTTCAGGCGCAAGCACCATAAATTCTTCTCCGCCGTATCTCGCAAAGAAGTCGGTGTTTCTAAGCTCTTTTTTGACTAATTTAGCAAGATCTTTTAAAATTGCGTCACCGGTATCGTGCCCGCAGGAATCGTTTATATTTTTAAATCTGTCAATGTCGAACATAATTATAGAAAAGGGCCTTTCGTATCTTTTAGCCAGGTTTAAAAGTTCGGTAAGTTTTAAATCCATTGACCTTCTGTTATAAATTTCCGTTAGAGAGTCAATTTCGGAAAGTTCTTTGTATTTGTCTTTCTCGATTAGCATATTCTGCTCTCTCAATACCAGGTCGGTAACGTCCGTAAAAATTGCAAGACCCGCGTCCCCTCCGTTATAAGTTACCTGCGTCCTGAATAAGTCTATATAGCGTATGTTTCCTGCTTTATCGTATTTATAAATAAAATGGGAAGAAAATTCGTTTGTATGATGCATGTCGAAAAGAGAGACGCTTGAAGAATAAAGCTGATTTTCGTCGATACTGAAAATATCAAAAGGACTGCCGGCAAGAAGTTCTTCTTTGCTTAATCCCAATAAATTAGGAAGAGCCGAATTAAAGTATAATAATTTATCTTTATTATATAAAGCTATTCCGGAATGAATATTTTCTATTAAAACTTTAAAAAGATTTCTTTCCTGTTCTAAAGAATGCCTTAAATTAACCTGTTCGGTAATATCCGTCCAGCTTGCTACTCTTACTATTTCCCCTTTATATCTGACCGAAACCGCAAAAAGATAAATCCATAACTCTTCTCCTGATTTTTTTATTATTTTATCTGTTCGTGAATATTTATGGCCGATATCGCTTAAACCTTTTTTGATAGATTCTTGCAGCTCTTTATAGTATTCAGGCGAAAAAAATTCCCAAGAAAATTTATCTTTTAGTTCTTCTTGAGTGCAACCGAGCATATTCAACAGAGCCGGGTTTGCGTAAATAAATTTTTCTTTGTGTATATCTATTCCTATCGGAATATTTTCGGCAATAATCCTGAACGTATCTTCGGATTCTTTAAGTTTGTCTTCGAGAATTTTCTTTTCGGTTATATCGTTTATAATAACTTGAATAAAAGCCTTACCTTTATATACGGTATAGGTTATAGAAGATTCTACGTCCCTTAATTCTCCGTTTTTAAGCCTGTGTTTAAAAATCGCAAAATTCGACCCTTTCTTTACCGCTTCCATTCTGAAATTTTTTAAGTCTTTATTGGATATAAACGGATTTAAGTCTCTGACCGTCATATTTTGGAATTCTTCTTTTGAATAGCCGTAAAAATCAAGGGCATTTTGATTTACATCTACTATAATGCCTGAATCGGCATCCGTAATAAATGATATAGCGGGAAGATTTTCAAAAAAAATTTTAAGTCTATTTTCCGAAAGTTCTAATTCTTCTTTCGCCTTTTTTACTATATCGATAGTCGATATAAAATCCGTTATGTTCACATGAGATTCAAAAAAGAGAAAACTATCCGCGTCGTCTCTGAAGGCTTCTACCTTGTAAATCAGCCCTTTGTGGTTATGATTTACGGCTGCGAGATTTTTTTCCTTGTTTTCCAAAAGATCTTTTAACGGGCAGTGTTCTCCCAGTTCGTAGCAAGGTTTATCGTAACCGTGCGATATTTTGTAGCATTTACAGGATAAATTATCTGTCGGCTTTGAATTTTCTTCAAATTTATTGATGCAGTTATTATCGGTTTTATAAACTTCTTCGGCGGTTTTATTTAAAAATATTACGTTAAAATTTGCGTTAATTGCCAGTATGGGGCACAGAAGTTTGTCAAAAGACGAATAATCTTTCGTCGCATATGTTTTCATGAATATTAAACTTCTAAATGTATTTTTTTATACGGTATCGATACCAATTATTAAAATTAAATTAAAATTAAAAAATATCTTATATTAATTTATTCATTGACGGCTTAATATTATACAGACCGCAAAATAAAAATGCAACATTTTTATAAAATTACTGACGTCCAATTAAAACCGAAACGGCTGTATAGTCAAGAACGAAATATACATATTTCCCCTATTTTTCGTTAATCGTTTTGACGTAATTCTATATAACAACATATCATAAAAATTCAGATTGGCAAAAAAACATTGGCAAAAAATACGATGTGTTCAGATGGCAACTCAGTTTTCGCCTATATCTTTATGCTATAAAAAAATATACAACTTGACTTTAATATTTATGAGTATATAATCTTTGGGAAGATACTGCTAAGAAATAGAAACAATTTTTATTTAAATATTTTATTTAAACATTTGTCTTAATGCACTTTATATCCATACCTCTATTTGACGTAATTGCTGGAATTTTAGTAGTATTTTTTGCATTCTTCGTCAGGGCGACGATAGGTTTCGGCTCAGGTTTAATATCCGTTTCGTTTTTAACGATACTGCTTCCCATAAGAATTACCGTTCCCGCCGTATTTATACTTGATTTTATCGGGAGCATAATTCTAGGCGCTTACGACCTTAAAGAAGTAAAATGGAACGACCTTTCGTATTTACTTCCTTCAACCGTTTTAGGGCTTTTGCTTGGAGCTTACGTATTAAAATATGCAGACCCGCAAAAACTAACGATTTTTCTCGGCATGTTTATTATCATGTATAT
>JAJYWW010000055.1 GCA_021791295.1 bacterium
ATTTAAAAGTAATAGCAAGGGGAACCCCTGGATTTTCGGGCGCAGACCTTGCCAATATGATTAACGAAGCTGCCCTTTTAGCAGCAAGAAAAAACGAAACTTCGGTAAGTATGGCAGACCTTGAAGAAGCTAAAGACAAGGTTATGATGGGAACGGAAAGAAGGAGCATGGTGATCACCGAAAAAGAAAAGAAAATTACCGCTTACCATGAAGCAGGGCATACTCTTGTAGCAAAACTGCTGCCGGATACCGACCCTATCCACAAGGTTACGATAATTCCGAGAGGCATGGCTATGGGACTTACCCAGCAGCTGCCCATAGACGAAAAACATAATTACGACAAAGAATATCTTCTTAACGAAATAGCTATTTTGCTCGGCGGAAGAACGGCGGAAGAGATAATATTCAACCAGATGAGCACCGGAGCCTCAAACGATATAGAAAGAGCTACGGATATTGCGAGAAAGATGATTTGCGAATGGGGTATGAGCGAAAAACTTGGTCCTATGACTTTCGGCAAAAAGGAAGAGCAGATATTTCTGGGCAGGGAATTTGCACAGCACAAGGATTATTCCGAATCTACGGCAGTAGCTATAGACCAGGAAGTTAAAGAAATTATTACTTCAAACCATGAAAGAGCAAAGGAATTATTAACAGAAAACATAGATATCCTTAAAGATATTTCGTTAAAATTAATAGAAAAGGAATCTTTAAGCGGAAAAGAGATAGACGAGATTATTATCGCGCATAAACCCGATTACAAAACCAACGAGTCCGAATCCGAAGAGGAAAAAGCCGATCAGGCGGAAGGCGGCAAAGGCGGGGAAAACAATGAAGGAATAGACATAGAAGATTAACCGGCCGACTATAAATGCAACCTTAATATTTATTGAAGCCGATAAAAGTTTTAAAAGGTTTATATTTTATGAAAGCTTATCTTGTCGATATTTTAGACAGTCATATTGCCGGCAGCGAATTATCCAGAATAGGGGTTTCCGCTACCGGCAGAATGATTATGGGAGAAAAATTAAAATATATAATTATAAAGCTGAAAAATATAAATGCAACCGCTCTTAATATACTTAAGCAGGAAGCCCTCGGCATAGGCGCCGAAGTAGCAAACCACAAAGACGTTATAACCGGTAAAATTCCGGTTTCTGATTCCATTTTATTCGGAACGCCCGTTCAATTAAGAATTATAGTTAAAAAAATTAAATTACAGCAGTTCGGTTTGAACGAACTCTCCAACGAACTTGAGAATATATTAGTGGAGTGCGACAGGTCTTTTAAAAAAAACAATCCAAGAAAGATTAAAACAAAAATAAAAGACAAAGATATAATTTTTAACGGCAAGACCTATATAATGGGTATTTTAAACGTTACCCCCGATTCCTTTTCTGACGGAGGAAAATTTTACGATTATAACAATGCCGTAAAAAGAGGCATAGAAATAGAAAAGGAAGGCGGCGATATTATAGACGTAGGCGGAGAATCTACGAGGCCTTATTCCGAAGAAGTAGATATACAAACTGAAATAGACAGAGTATGTCCGGTAATTGAAAAACTGTCTAAAACGGTTTCTATACCTATTTCCATCGATACCAGAAAGCCGGAAGTCGCAAAAGAAGCGTTAAAATCTGGGGCTTCTATAATAAACGACGTTTCCGGATTATCTTACGATGCGGAAAATATGGCCAAAGTCTTATTGGATTTCGACGCTCCTTATGTAATGATGCATTCCAGAGAAAAAAAACCGGAAAATATGCAGAATGATATCGAGCATTACGACGATATTTTTTTTGAAATACTGGTTTATTTTAAAAAAAAATTGGAATATTTGGAGCTTAAAGGCTATAATACGGACAACGTCATAATAGATCCGGGATTCGGTTTTGCAAAAACTTTAAACGATAATTACAATCTTTTATCGGGCATTATTTCCTTTAAATCTCTGGGCAAACCCTTATTAGCAGGCGTTTCAAGAAAATCTTTCGTAAAGCATATAGCTAAAAACGATAAAAGTACGATTTTAAGCGGCAGCGTAGCGCTTGCTTCCTATCTAAAAATAAAAGGCGCCGACATCGTCAGGGTGCACGACGTTAAGCAGACCTTTTCGGCTTTATCTTTGTTGGAAAAGATAAATTTGTAAATTTAAATAAAATAAACAATATCGATAAAAGTAAATATGTTTTCTCTCCTTAATAATTTCGGATGGCGCGATATATTAGATATAATTATAGTCGCTTTTATAATATACAGAGTTATCACTCTTATTAAGGGCACCGGAGCATTTCAGGTATTAATAGGGCTTATTATAGTTTTTGCAATTTTTTTGTTTGCGGTTATATTTAAACTTTATGCTACCGAATATATTTTCGGCAATTTTTTAAGTTCGATTATAATAGTAATAATAGTTCTTTTTAGAAACGAGATAAGGAGGGCGCTTATCGAAGTAGGTAAAAATCCTTTTGCCATAGCGCAGAATAAATTAGAAAGAGTAAGTTTAGTAGAAGAAACTTCCAAAGCGGTTTTCGAGCTTGCTTCAAAAAAAATAGGCGCTATTATAGTTTTTGAAAGAAACGTATTTCTGGGAGATTATTTAAAAATAGGGGTTAAATTAGATTCTATAGTATCTAAAGAGCTTCTTATAAGCATATTTACTCCGCCTTCACCTCTTCACGACGGCGCCGTTATCATTCAAAAAGGCAGGGTCGCTGCCGCTTCCTGCTACCTGCCTCTTTCTACCGAAGACAATATAAGCAAAAAACTTGGAACGAGACACAGGGCGGCTATAGGTTTGTCGGAGCTGACCGATGCCTTTTCGGTAGTAGTTTCCGAAGAAACGGGAAAGGTTTCTATCGTCAGATCCAAAAAAATATCGGGAGTCGATAATATAGAAGATTTAAGAAACGGACTTTTAAAACATTTAAAATATTACGAAGACCACGGACATGTTTTCATAAAGTCAATTTCCGACCTGCTGTTCGGAAAATCGGCGGATAAGTAGACTTAAAACTAAATAAAAAAAACAGATAAGCAAAAATGAACAGATATATAGAAAATCTTATTAAAAAAAATTTCTGGCTAAAGATTTTTTCCTTAATTTTTGCCGTAATAATATGGGCTTACGTCGTGGGCGGAACAAAGCAGGACGAAGTTGCGACCGCAGGATTAATTATCAAAAATCTTCCCAAAGGTTATGCCGTCAGCAACGTTATGCCGAAAAAGATTCGCGTAAAATTAAGGGGTTCGAGAATCGATCTTATGAAAATAAATAAAAAAATTTTTTTTCAAATTAACGGTTATTCTCTTCTCGCAAAAAAAAATACCATAATTCTCGGCAGATCTTATTTAAGTCTTCCCAACGGAATTAAAATTATCAAAATAAGCCCGCGGATTATTCCGGTTATAATAAGCAGAATTACTACAAAATATATAAAGGTTTTGCCGATAACGTCAGGATTGCCGCAAAAAGGCTATGTTTTAAAGCATATAAGCGTTTTGCCCCAATACGTCCGAGTTAGAGGTCCGCGCGATATAGTTAATCATCTTTCGGTAATTACTACAATGAAAATAAATATCGATAATATAGATAAAAATAAAACGCTTTCGGTTTCTTTAAGAAAGCCGACAAATTTGTTAAAAATTTTGTATAATAAAAAGATTAACGTTAATTTAACCGTAATAAAAAATTCTAAAAAATAAAAATATAAATAAAAATATAAGGGTTTTAAAAACGGTTAAGAATTTATATTTAAATATCGGCATTAAATATCGGCATTAAATATCGGCATTAAGGAGGAATCGGCATTTTGGGCGGCAGAAAATTATTCGGCACGGACGGCGTAAGAGGG
>JAJYWW010000179.1 GCA_021791295.1 bacterium
CTAATCCTTCTAGGATTAGTTACTGTTGCGGGCGGTGTTAAAATACACCACATAGGCGGAATAAAAGTGCACCAGTAATTAAGATTAAATTACCTAACTAATCTGCAATCAAAATTAAGATTTTAATTAATTTAATCCAGTGCTAAACTTTCTTAAATTAAATATTATAAGGAGGGACAGGCATTGATAACCAAAGAGGAATTTAATATGGTGCATTCGCTCAAAAAACAAGGAGACTCGATTAATAGTATTTCAAAAACTTTAGGACTTAACAAGAGAACGGTAATAAAAAGATTAAAAGAAGAAAAGCTTATATCCAAAAAAAGAATATGTCCGTCTAAATTGGATAAATTTAAACCTTATATAGACGAAAGAATGAAAAATATGCTGCCGAAAAGAATATCTTCTACCGTAGTATTTTTGGAAATATCGGATATGGGTTACACAGGCAAGATTAGAATACTTAAAAAATACATGTCCGAATTATTTAAAAGTTATGTTTCTGCCAAAGAAGAACCCATTGTCAGATTTGAAACTGACCCTGGAGTTCAGATGCAGATAGACTGGACTACGGTAAGAAGTGGAAGAAATCCTTTGCACTGTTTCTTATCCGTTTTAGGTCATTCCAGATATTCTTTTATTTACTTTACGGACAATTTAAGACTTGAAACGTTTTTAGACTGCCACATAAAAGCATTTGAATATTACGGCGGCGTCACAAAAACATTGCTCTACGACAATTTAAAATCGGTAATGATTAAAAGGAATGCTTACGGAGAAGGATTTCATAAGTTTAATTCTTCTTTTTTGGACTTTGCGAAATCTTTCGGTTTTGTTCCAAGAACATGTATGCCGTATAGAGCTAAAACCAAGGGCAAGGTGGAAAGATTCGCAAGGTTCGTCAAGGAAAACTTTTACTATCCGTTAAGAGCAAAGCTTAAAAATACCGGAATAGAAATAACAGTCGAACTTTTAAACACGTATTCTTTTTCCTGGCTTGAAACAATAAACAGCCGTATCCACGGTACCACCGGAAAAAGACCTACAGAGATGTTCGCCGAAGAGAAAAAATATTTGATGCCGCTTGTAGATTATAAGCCTATTTACGAGATACCGGAAATAAATATAGCTAAATCCTCCGTAAATAGCTATGAATTCCTCATGGAGGGCTTATTATGAACGATACGATAAACGAGTATTTAAAAATATTCAGGCTGCCGGCAATAAGGGAAAATTATCCTGCTATTGCGGATAAATGTGCAAAAGAATCTTCGTCATATTCTGATTTTTTATTAAAAATATTAGAATGCGAAATGAAAGAGAAAATAGAAAGGTCTAAAAGAACCGTTCTTAAGTTCGCAGGGTTTCCGGCAATAAAAACACTTGAGATGTTCGATTTTTCCTCTTCAGCCGTCAACAGATCTCAGATTATGGAGCTTACGTCTTTAAAGTTCATAGAAAACGCCGAAAATATTATTTTGGTAGGACCATCAGGGGTGGGTAAAACCCATCTTGCTCTGTCTTTAGGCTATATTGCGGCACAAAACAGGATAAGAACAAGGTTTATAACGTTATCAGACCTACTTTTTCAATTGGAAACGGTAAGGGACCAAAAAAGGCTCAAAGAATATTTCAAGCAGTACGTGAATAACATAAATCTGTTAATAATCGACGAGTTGGGATATTTAAGGCTTAACGAAATGCAATCCAATTTATTCTTTCAGCTTATAAATAAAAGGTACGAAAAAAACTCTATTATTATTACCTCCAACCTGTCCTTTTTGAAATGGAAAGAAGTGCTTAACAACGACGAAGCGCTTACAGCTGCCGTTTTAGACAGGCTTATTCATCACTCCCACATAATAAATGTCTCTGGAGAAAGCTTCAGGCTTAAACAAAAAAGGAAGGCGGGGATATTATACGAAGGGGGTGAAAATTTATAAAACAGGCTCTCCTCTCCCCCATGGGGGAGAGGAGATAACACAAGCGTTATAATTATAGGGGATTATCTATTTAATATTAAATTACTGGTGCACTTTTACACCGCCCGGGTGGTGCACTTTTATTCCGCACTTGACAAGGAATAGGCTTAGAAGATATTCCAACGGGAGATTATTATGCCAATTCCCTGTTTTTTGCCATAGGGGTTTTAGTTTATAATACTACGGTAATAATGAAAGAGCACCTGCTTCCTGAAGAATACAGAACAAAAACCATAGAAACTATCAGATGGTCTATCGTGAACATAGCCGGCAGGTTAGTAAACCACGGAAGACGGTTGGTTCTTCTGCTTGCTTCAACTATAGATAAACTTCTTTTGTATGAACGCATGAGGGATAGTTGTTTTATATTCGCATAAATAGCATTGAATATTTATAATTAAAAGCAAACAGGAAAGCCTTGTCTTAAAAACTGCTATTTTTGTATAAAATTGTATAATTACGGCTTATTTTTTAAAAAAAGATGATTTCTATAAAAATGTGAAATTATTTTTTACAAAAAATTAATTTTATTTAAAAAACCCCTTAAAAATGGGTCAGGATAGAGGCGAATGGTTTCTATCGGCAATTTTGGGGTGGGGTTGCATGTTGACATAGTCATAAAAAACTAATAAACTAATAAAATATAAGTATTTATCAGATTATTATAGTTAGATATAAATTGAATTGGGCTAACTGTTGGGAAACAACGAACCTTTAAACATTTAAGCAAAACCGCTCGTCATTATAATGCCCATAGGACTTCAGAGTCAGGGTAAAAACGACTAATTTTAATATTGGATAAATGTTACTTAAAGAAATAATAAAAAGTTCAAAAAGAAGAAAAATAAGAATTTATATAGATTCCTGTGTTTATAACAGACCGTTTGATTATCAGGGGCAGGAACGCGTAGCCCTGGAAACGGAAATATTTATTTATATCCTGGAAAAAATTGAAAATAAGTTTTATGAACTTATTGCATCGGAAGCCTTGTTATATGAAAATATGAAAGATTCGGATATGGAAAGAAAAGAGCGGGTTTCTTCATATTTTGAATTATCAAATAAGTTTATTGAGATTGCCGATAAAGATATCGACAGGGGCAGGTTTCTTCAGGAAAAAGGATTTTCAGGAATAGATAGCCTGCACATAGCCCTTGCGGAAAAGGCCGGGGCGGATTATTTTATTACTTGTGACGACGGTATTATAAAGCTATATAAAAAATATAAAAAGTTAATAAATATAGAAGTGCTCAGTTTAGTTGAATTCATAGGGAGGATAAAATAAATGGGATACGCATTGCCTGAGATTAAAATTAACGGATGGAATGCGCTCGTTAAAGAGCTTGGCTATGCCGGAGCTACAAAGTTTATATTGATTTATGAAAGCGGCAAGGGTAATTATACCAGAGAAAGGAAAAAATTATTTAAAAATGTAGCCGTCGAGGATATATTTAAGGAAATAAAAAAAAACCGTTCCTGAAAGTTCTTTTTTGAATTCTTTATTTTCTATATGCAAAAGCATGTCTTTTGCGGGCAATACAAAATTGTTTATATTTTGCGAAACAAATCTGACACTTTTTATAACGCAGTGCCTACAACGTCAGAATTCTATCCAAACTCGTCTAAATCCGGCAATCAATATTCATTTCCTTTAATACCGTCGGAATTTGGAAGTTCGACATCGGATTGCAATAGTTACGAATTTTATTCTTCATAATTTATTGGCAAGCGCAAATCGGAAACCAATCTTGGAGCTTAGGTGTTGAATAATTACGACTTGTATTCATTTTATAACAAATATTAATTAAAATATTATAAAAAACCCACGGAAATATATT
>JAJYWW010000098.1 GCA_021791295.1 bacterium
ATTACGGCGTTCAGGCTATAGTCGAAGGGCCGGGACATATTCCGATAGACGAAATAGAAGCCAACGTTAAAATTCAGAAGAAAATGTCGAACGATGCTCCGTTTTACGTGCTGGGACCTCTCGTTACCGACGTTGCGGCCGGCTACGATCATATATCGTCTGCAATAGGAGGAGCTTTGTCGTCTTCTTTCGGAGCGGATTTTCTGTGCTACGTGACCCCGGCGGAACATCTGGGGCTTCCTTCCGAAGAGGACGTAGAAACGGGAGTTAAATCGGCAAAGATTGCCGCCCATATAGGAGATATGGTAAAATTAAAGAAAACTGAAAATGATTTGAATATATCGAAAGCAAGAAGGGATATAGACTGGGAAAGCCAGTTTAAATATTCGATAGACCCCGATTATTCCAGAGCGGTATTCAAATCTAAAAATAGCGATGAAACGGCGGGATGTAGTATGTGCGGGGAATTTTGCGCTCCGTTAAGGGTGAAAAAATATTTCAAATATGAAATCAAACAAGGAAAAAAGTCTTAATATTAAGTTTGTCGTAAGCGGCGCTTTCATTTTTTTATTTGCTTTAATAATATTTTTCAGTCTTAAGGGAATGGTTAAAGTATACAGGTTAAGGTCTGAACAGCAAAGCATTAATAAAGACATTGCCGGAATTAAAAAAAGCAATAAAAAAATAAACGCTCAGATTTATGAATTGACTTATAACAAACAATATATCGCAAATCTGGCAAGAGAAAAACTTAATATGATAAAGCCCGGCGAGATAGTGTTTAAATTTATCGGAAAAAACAAAAAAGACAAGAGCAAAAATATTAATAAAGCGGACGGCAAATAGTCTAAAATTTTCTAAAAAATATTCTAAGAAATTTCAAAATATTCGGGATAAAAGCCGTCCTGCATTTTAATATTTATCGTTTTATTTATTTTTACTTCAAGCGCTTTCACCGTTCTTTCGTTTTCGTAAAGCTTATTCATAACGCTTGGATGAACCGTAGCCGTAATTTTCTTAGCCCTCGTCTTTTTAGCATGCAGCAAAACTGCCCTTAACACCTCAAAGCAGATGGTTTGAGTCGATTTTATCATACCCGAGCCTTCGCACATAGGACATTGCTCTAAGAACAATGCCGCAAGGCTGTTCCCCGTTCTTTTTCTCGTCATTTCGACAAGTCCAAGTTCGGTTATTCTGTTAATAGTAGTTTTGACCCTGTCGTTTTTAAGGGATTCTTCCAGCGTCCTGTATACTTTTTCTTTGTGATCTTCTTTATTCATATCTATAAAGTCTATTACTATTATTCCGCCTATATTTCTAAGCCTTAATTGAAATGCTATTTCTTTTGCGGCCTCGAGATTTGTTTTAAGTATGGTGTCCTCAAAATTTCTTTTTCCGACGAACTTGCCGGTATTAACGTCTATTGCGGTTAACGCTTCGGCATGGTCTATTACTATATATCCTCCGGATTTAAGCCAGACTTTTTTGTTCAAGGACTTAGAAATTTCTTTTTCGAGGCTGAAGCGGTCGAATAAGGAAACTCCGCCTTTATTCTTGTATTGCTCGACGATGTTAATATATTCGGGAGACTGGATAGAAAGGAATTCGATAATCTTTTTGTATTCATCTTTTTCATCAATTATAATTTTATCGATTTTTTTATCGAGGAAATCCCTTAAAACCCTTAAAGACAAGCCGATATCCCTGAAGATAAGCGCGGGGGCTTTTGCTTTTAGCTGTTCGTTATATATATTGTTCCATAAGGTCGTAAGAAATTTTATGTCCCTTTCTATGTCTATTTCGGAGGCATTCTCCGCCGCCGTTCTTATTATAAATCCGGTGCCCTCGCTTCTATATTTCAGGACTATATTTTTAAGCCTTTTCTTTTCGGCGTCGCTTTTTATCTTTCTTGAGATTCCTATAGACGAAGAGGTCGGCATATATACGAGAAATCTGCCGGGAAGGGATATATGGCTTGTAACGCGGGCGCCTTTAGTCTTTACC
This sequence comes from bacterium, assembly GCA_021791295.1. Next base: position 2,005 of record JAJYWW010000098.1, read on the forward strand.
GGTTCCTTAGCGATCTGCACGAGAATTTCTTGATTTTTTTTTACGAGCTTATCTATGTTAGGCAGGCCTTTTCTGCTTCTTTTAGGTTTTTTACGCTTTGAAGAGCGATTGTTGTTTTCGCCGTTTTCGGGTTCTTCCGTTCCCGACTCGAAAAAATCGTAATCCGAACCTTCTATCTCAAAAAAATCCCCCGCATATAAAAATGCCGATTTTTCCCATCCTATGTCTATAAAAGACGCCTGAATACCCGGAAGAACCTGCATTACCTTTCCTTTATAAATGTTTCCGTGTTTAGGAGTGTTTTCGTCGCGCTCGATAAAAATTTCGGCTAACTTGCCGTCTTCTATTAATGCAATGCGCGTTTCAAAATCGTCTTTGTTTACGATAAGTTCTTTGGTCAATTGTGTTTCCCGCATTAAATATATTATTGTTTTTTGTCGATATTATTTTACCATACTAAACGATATAAAATAAATAATTTAAGTTTTTAAATTATTTATTTTGGATTTATTTTAATTATATATGATATAATAAAAGTCAAAATTTAAAATTTTATTATAATATTCGTAAAAGAGGATATAAAATTATATGGATGAGAATGTGGTTTTGTGTGCCGTATGCAGTTGGAGGGGCGTCTGCAAAAAAAAGTACAGCATTTCGGGAATCGAGATTTTCAACTGTCCGGATTTTTCGAGAGACGTTTCGATTACTATATCGGGCATCGAAGAATTGATGCACTTTATTAATAATTTTAAAAGCGACAGGGTAAATTAATTTGAAAAAAGATAAGATTACCGCCGTTATCGTATTTCTTGTAGTAATATTTATCGTTTTTGTATTTGGACTCTTTATAGGCAAGAAATTGTCCCCTAAAAGTTCAAAAGAAGGAACGATAAAAGAATCTGCATTAAAAAATAAAAATACGCTTAATGCTGAACAAAATTCACAAAAGAGCAGTCCCGTTTCCGCAGATAATATAAAATTTGCGCCTATTTCAAAATTAGCCGCTTTAAAAAAGGGGAAAGTCAAAGCAAAGAAAACGGAACCGGTTCAAAAATCCGAAAATAAAAATGCGGTGAAGCCTGTCGTAAAAACTAAAATAGTTTACGTTAAAAAACCCGTATACGTTTATAAATATATAACAAAAAAACCTTTTAATTCAAAAATTTATTATACTATTCAGGTTGCCGCTCTTTCAAATTATGCTCAGGCTAAAACTCTTTCGGATAAACTTAATTCTATGGGATTTTTTGCATATATAGTTCCTATCAGCGTTTCCGGTAAGAAGGGAAAAGCGCTTTACCAGCAGGTCAGGGTCGGAAAATTTTCCACTGTTAACGGAGCCAAATCAATAGAAAATATTATATCTAAAAAATTTAAAGTAAAGCCCTATATTATAAAAGTCGATTAAATAAGCCGCTTACGAACTACCGCTTCCCCCAAATAAGACAAAAAAGGGGACAGATTTATTTATTTTCTTACAGCCGACTGCATCTGAATATCTGCCCCCTTTTTTGACATAAGAAAAACGTCTATTATGCGATATAATTAACTATAATATATTATACGGCGGTATTTTAAATTATCTTGACATAATAAAAAAAATAATATATATTTAATGATAATCATTACTATATTTAAAATTAAAAGGAGGTATTTTTATGTGCGAAGAAAGTTATGAAGAATTTGAAATTGCGGCTATCGGCAAACCGGTTCCGTCTTTCGGGGAAATAAACACCTACGATCCGAAGCCCCATGGGTTTGGAAAATTCAGATTAGAAGAAGCTAAAAAAAATAAA
>JAJYWW010000010.1:0-1862 GCA_021791295.1 bacterium
TATGTTTATGGCGGTAGGCATAGGTTCATATACGGCAGGCATGTTTCATCTTATATCCCACGCTATTTTTAAAGGACTGCTTTTTTTAACGGCCGGCAGCGTAATGCACGGGTTATCCGGAGAATTGGATTTGAGAAAGATGGGCGGATTATACTCTAAAATGAAGACTACCGCGATAACTTTCATAGTAGGCGGTCTAGCGCTGTCGGGAATACCGCCGTTTTCCGGATTTTTCTCAAAAGATGCTATATTGGCTGATGCTTATAATAAGGGTTATTATTTTGCATGGGCAGTAGGAGAGATAACGGCGTTAATGACTGCTTTTTATATTTTCAGGCTCATATTTTTAGCTTTTTTTGGAGAGTCTAAAGTCGATAAAAGTTTACATGTGCATGAATCTCCGAAAATTATGACTATTCCTATGATAATAATGGCTATTTTTGCTTCCATAATTGGTTTTCTGGGAATACCGCCCTTAAATCATTCAATATTTTATAAATTTTTGCATGTTGATTTTCTGAATGCTAAAAATTTTGCGCCTATAGTAAATAATATGCCTTGGTACGCACTTAGTTCTATTTCCGTAGCAGCCGGCTTAATTGGAATATATATAGCATATTTATTGTATATTAAAAAGGCTGTGGATCCGGAAAAAATCAAGACTATATTTAAACCCGTGTATGCGCTTTCATATAATAAAGTTTATATAGACGAAATATATGATTTTTTAATCGTTAAACCAATGCTTGTATTTTTCGATTTTCTCTGGAAAATCGTGGATATTAAGATAATAGACGGCACAGTTAACGGGATTGCCGGAGCATTTGGAGATTTTTCGGTTAAAGCTAGAAAAATTCAAAACGGTATGCTGATGAGCTATATTTTGACGCTTTCTATTGGCGTTGCGGCAGTTCTTTTTTATTATTTTATAAGGTAACTCAACAATATAATATATAAAATTAACGCGGTAAGGATAACATATAAACTATAAAGGAAATAAAAAATGGCTTTTTTTATGAAATACATTTTAACTATACTGATTTTTTTTCCAACCGTCGCCGTATTGATATTGCTGCCAATAAATAAGAAAAATGAAGGACTATTAAGAAATCTTGCAACGTTTTTGTCGCTCATAGAGTTTATCGCCTCATACTATCTATTTATCTATTTTAAGCCTGATACGTATAAGTTTCAATTTATAGAAAAATTTAACTGGATTCCGTCGTTCGGCGCATCTTATTTTTTGGGTATCGACGGCGTGAGCCTTTTTTTAATTCTTTTAACGACTTTGTTGACGTTCGTATCTTTATTGTCAAGTTACAGGTACATAAAAGACCATGTTAAAGAATTCGTTATCTTAATGCTTCTGCTGGAAACGTTTATGTTAGGTACCTTTGCTGCGTTAGACGTTCTTTTGTTTTATGTTTTTTGGGAATTTATGCTGATTCCTATGTATTTTATTATAGGAATGTGGGGTACCGGAAAAAAAATATACGCTGCGGTAAAGTTTTTTCTTTATACCCTTGCAGGCTCTTTAATTATGCTATTCGGCATAATTTATATATTTATAATACATTATGAACAAACAGGCAATTTTACATTTAATTTAATTAGGCTGTATAATACCAATATTCCGGTAGGCTTGCAGATATTGCTGTTTATAGCCTTGTTTCTTGGGTTTGCGATTAAAGTCCCTATTTTTCCGTTTCATACATGGCTGCCCGATGCGCATACCGAAGCTCCTACCGCAGGCAGCGTTATACTTGCCGGCGTTTTATTGAAGTTCGGAATTTACGGATTTTTTAGGTTTGCAATACCTTTACTTCCGAATGCAGCGCTAATTTTAGCTCCCTATTTAGCGG
>JAJYWW010000010.1:1872-3798 GCA_021791295.1 bacterium
TATAGGAATTTTATACGGCGCATTTGTTTCTATCGTTCAAAAAGACCTTAAAAGATTGGTCGCATTTTCCAGCGTTTCGCATATGGGCTTCATAATGGTTGGATTGTTTGCATTGACCGCCGTAAGTATAAACGGAGCGGTTTACCAGCTATTGAATCATGGAGTAGATACCGGAGCGTTATTTCTATTTGTAGGTATGATTTATGAAAGGATGCATACGAGACAGATTAAAGATTTAGGAGGAATAGCTAAAAAAGCTCCTATTTTAACCGTTTTATTCTTAACTTCCGTGCTGGCATCAGTCGGACTGCCCGGTTTAAACGGTTTTATCGGCGAATTTTTAATTTTAATAGGTTCGTTCCGCTCTTATCCTGCGTTGACGATTATTGCAACCAGCGGTATTATTTTTGCGGCGGTTTACTTATTATGGATGTTCCAGAGAGTTATGTTTCAGGATCCGCATGATCAAACCGCGCCGTATGACCATCATCTCGAGTATTTCGACGATATGAACTTAAGAGAAATTATAACCGTATTGCCTTTAATAATATTGATGTTTTTAATGGGATTTTATCCTGCGCCTTTTTTAGACAGAATAGGCCCTTCGGTTTTACATTTTTTAACTATGCTTAATCATCACAAGATTTTATATAATGCCATAAAAATAAAGACGGGGTTATCCAATGCATAATATTATGCCTGCAATATACGGATTAAATTCTTTGGAAAAAAGCATGATAAGTATTATACCGGAAGCGGTAATAATACTATTTGCTTTTATAGTACTATTTTTAACGTTTTTTGAAAAAATAGCAAAAAGCAAAAATTCGTATTACCTGTCTTTAATCGGCATAACGTTTTCTATTTTATACGTCGTTATGCTGTCGGGAAGAAATATTACCGGATTTTACGGATCTGTAGTGTTTAACGGCTATGACGTATTTTTATTTATTGCTATTTTGTTGTCTGGCTTTTTAACCGTCCTTGTTTCTAAAGATTATATAGAAAATTTCGATGTCCCTTATCCCGAATATTACAGTATAATACTTTTTGGAATATCGGCGATGATGTTTTTGGTTTCATCCAATAATTTGATAATGGTCTTTATATCTTTAGAATTTATGTCTATTTGCGCATATATACTTACCGGATATATAAGAGGAAACACGAGAAGCACGGAAGCTGCGCTTAAATATCTTATACTGGGAACTTTTGCATCCGCTTTTTTAATTTTTGGCTCTGTTTTTATATATGCTGCAGTAGGACATTTGAACTTAAGTTTAATACATTCCTATTTGGAAAACATTTCCTACGGTAAGAACGTCAGTACTTCCATTTTAAGCGGCATGGGCGAATATCTGTCCATCGGACTTTTATTGTTTGCGGTAGGATTAGCCTTTAAGATGTCTTTATTTCCTTTTCATGCTTGGACTCCGGACGCATACGACGGCGCACCTACTCCTATAACTTCTTTTATGGCAACCGGAATAAAAGTAGCTGCTTTTGCAATATTTTTAAGAATTTATCTGCTCATTTATAATTTTAACGTTATCAATTTTAACGATATTTTATGGGCACTTGCAGTTTTGTCGATGACTTTCGGAAATATAGCGGCTATTTTATCTTCAAACATTAAGAGGCTTTTAGCCTATTCCTCGATAGCTCAGGCAGGTTACATACTTATAGGAATAATAGGCGGGGGTTTTTACGGTTATTCCGGCACGCTTTTTTATCTTTTTGCATATGTTTTTATGACAGCGGGAGCTTTTGCAGTAGTTATAATATTTGAAAATTCCGATGTTGTTTCTTTGGACATAAAAAAATATACCGGCATAGGATATAAATATCCCTTTATTTCGGCGGCTATGGCTTTCTTTATGCTGTCTCTCGCGGGAATACCGGTTACTTCGGGATTTATGGGAAAAT
>JAJYWW010000106.1 GCA_021791295.1 bacterium
GTGCAGGATAAGCGAGACCTTCTCGCTTTTTGAAAAGTCTATGGCGAAAAGCGAGATGGAAACGAGGAGGTCGCATTATCAAAAAACGAGAAAAAAGATGACGCAGCACATGGCGGATGCCGCATCGACGGACAAAAGCGAATTATTGGACGTAACGGTAGCGTCTTATAAGACGGATACGGAAGATGCAATGCAGGAACTTGAACTTGTGCCGAGAAGTTTTGGAAATTTTAACGTCGAATTCGTCGTCTGGGATAAGGATCCGGAAATAGCCGATAAAAATGCGGAAACTATAAAAAAGATATTAAATAATAATAACTGGATGGCTTTTAAAGAGACGATGCATAAGTTAGGCGCCTATATGTCGTCCTTGCCTGGAAACGATAAACTTATGGTAAGAAAATTTATGATGAGTTTAGGCAATTATGCTGATATATCGCCGGTAAGGACCGTGCTCGAAGGAGACATGAGAAACGAACATTTACAAGGTCCGGCTTTAACGGTTTTCGATACCACTCATAGGATTCCTTATTTTTTCAACTTTCACGTAGAAGATGTGGGACATGCGTGTATGTTCGGACCCACCGGCGCTGGTAAATCCGCTATAATGAATTTCTTATGGCAACAATACCAAAAATATAATCCGAAAATATTTATATTTGACCAGGGATATTCTTCGTATATTTCTTGTAAAGCGAGTAAGGGACTTCATTTTGATTTTAAGCCGAATGCTTTTATAAAAATTAATCCGTTAAAAGACATTTCAACACCTGAAGGACGATTCTTCGCTAAGACTTTTTTAGAGACATCTATAACGGCTTACGGCGGAACCATAAATGCGGAAGAAAACAAATACCTACAGGAAGCAATAGAACTTCTTGCACAACAGCCGTCAGAACTGCATTATTTAGAAGGAATTTATGGGATTCTGCCGAATAGCTTAAAGATAAAACTTTACCCTTGGGTTGAAGGAGAATATAAAAATATATTTAACAACGTAGATGATGAACTAAGTACCTTTTCCGATTATAATGTTTTTGAAATGAAACATTTAAATAATATGAAAAAAGTCATAGCTCCGCTTATGTTATATTTATTTTATAAAATAGAGAGAGCAACCGACGGCGTAAGAGCGATGGTTATTTCTATCGACGAAGCGTGGTTTGCGTTAAATAATGTACCAGGCTTTAAAGAACAAGTAAAAGAATGGTTAGCTACGAAAAGAAAACAAAACACGGTGATTTTTTTCACAACGCAAAGTTTAAACGACGCGGCAAGATACCCTGAACTTTTAGCCGCAATAATAGATAATGTCCCGACTAAGATTTTTTTGCCGAATCAAAAAGCAAATACGAAAGATATGTATGATTTGTACACTAAAACATTTGGGCTTACGGATAAAGAATACGAACTCGTGATACAGGGAATACCTAAACGTGAATATATAATTAAGCAGGAACTTTTTACGCGTCTCGGTATTTTAAAGTTGGAACCTGAAATAATCGCATTATTGGCTTCGGACGACGATTCTTTAAACCTTGCGGATTATACGGCCGAAAAATGCAAAAAGGAAGGAAATGAAGCATGGTATTTAGAGTATATAAGAGCATGGAAAGCTAAAGAAAAAGCGCCTGAATGGTATATATCGGAAAGACTTAGGGGGCGAGGAGAATTAAAAACTGAAACAAATTGGATAGAAGAACCTTTAGGGGCAGGAAAAGATGAAATAGATATCGAGGCTTTAATGAGGGACTTAAAGTATGGCAGTAATATATAAGATATAAGCAAAAAATTTACTCGGGGACCGGATAAGCGGTTCCCGTAGGAGGTGGTTTTAGTGGAAAACCGCAAAGACAAAGAGCAAGTGTTTTTTATAAAACTATGTACCGACGGTTATCATTATTACGAGTTTGTCCCGAAATTCCGGCTCGATACGGAATTTTATGCTTATTTTAAGCATAAAGATTTTTTCGCGCATAAAGCGCACGGGGGTAACGATATAAATCTTACCGAAAAGTTTAATAAAATGATATGGGGTAAGAAAAGTGAAATGACCGAAAGAGAATATCGCGACAGAAGAGAAAGGGCATTAAAAGAATTAGAAAAAATGGGTTTTATAAAGTTGGATTACAAAGAATTTAAGAAAGCGGTTAAAATAGGGGTCTATCAAGATATGATTGAACGGAGATTTAAAAAAGGGCTAATATATCCTGAGATATTTGTAAGGGGCGGGGATATTTGTAAAAATCCAGAATGTTAAAATATAAAACCGATATTGGCCGATAAATTATTGCATTATTATTATGCTACTTACGAAAGCACAAAAAACATGGAGGACTAAATGTATAACTTCTATACGTTTAAACACGATTTAACTAAAAAAAATAAAAACGGAATTAATATTTATTCAAGATTTGAAGACGGAGTCGGACATTACGGATGTTTTTATCACGTTATTTTAAGGTTTGACTCGCCATGGAAAAAATACAAGAACGGATATATGGCTTATACTATTTTTCTAAACAAATTTCCGGCGAATATAAAAAATAATATAAAAAAAGCGGTTGAATCCGTGCTTTCAAGCAACGGCGATCTTATTATATACCAGCCAGGCGAAAGGAATATGTATTCTTATTTAGATTTAGTTTTTCAGCTTCATCCCGAGGTAGCCGTTATGAACGTTATTAACGATATTAAGTTGAAAACGCATAAAATAATAGTATCCGATAAATTCGGTAAACAATATTACAATAATTTAAACAAAGAAATAGAATTTTATACGACGGATAGCTGCGGAAATAAGGTTCATTTTATTAAAAATAGATTTTCGCATAAAACGGTCTGGAGTCAGGACACATATATAGAGACCGTGGGAAAGATTAAAATCAACGGACCGTTTAAATGAGAATAGGTATAAAACCATTAACGATAAAAAACAAGGGCTCTCTGCTGGGGGTGGAGGGCTTTACTTTAGCCGAACTTATAATAACTATCGTTATAAGTTTAATTTTAGCCGCTATAGCTTTACCCGTAATCTCTAATTATATTAAGGCGCAGCAGGCCATAAAAACCGTTAAAGAAATGAAATATATCGCAAAAGCGGAAAACTTGTATTACGAAAATAATACGGCTGCTTTGCAGTGTACTATAAACGGTACGGCTTATAACGAGATTTTTCATGTTTATACGTCAAATTTCAGTGATTTAACGTCTAACGGAATGCTTGGAGACTTATCGAGCGGCACTAATTATTTCGGACAGGCTTATAATCTGCAGCCCTATTATGAAGGACAGGCGCAGGGGGTTCCGGCATCCACGGATTTAACTTTAAATCCTAATAATTACTGCGTAATGGAATCCGGTATATTGGTAACTACGGAGATACCCGTAAAATACAAAGGAGCGGTCAGCTTAGTCCCCGGTACTTTTGCTTTGGGCGCAAACGGCAATATGGAAGAGGTCGGCTATTATTCCGTTCCTAAAGAACAAAACCCCGAAGAAGATATAACGTTGAAATATAATTGGTAGGAGGATAAATATATGTTTAAAATGTTAAAAAATAAAGACGGTTTTTCCGGACTGCTCGGAATAATAATAATGATAGCAGTAATAGGCATTATGTCGGCTATGCTCATACCTACTTTTTCGGCTAAAATGAATTATAAACAGGCTAGGTACGTTTCTGGCGTGACTAACGCCATAC
>JAJYWW010000080.1 GCA_021791295.1 bacterium
AATTTTCTTTCGCCTGCGGTTTTTAAATATTCGGCTATATCGATTCCGGCTCTTCTTCCGAATACCACGGTATCCAGAAGAGAATTGCCTCCAAGCCTGTTTGCCCCGTGTACGCTGACGCAGGCGGATTCTCCCGCCGAATAATAGCCTTCGATTACCGTCCTGCCGTTATAATCGGTTTTAATGCCGCCCATGGAATAGTGGGCTCCGGGTCTGATAGGAATCGGTTCGTAAATTGGATTGACGCCTTCGAAATCGATGGATAACTGCATTATTTGGGGAAGCCTTTCCATTATCCTTTCTTTGCCTAAATGCCTGACGTCTAAAAGTATCGCGCCGTCAACTCCTCTTCCTTCGTTAATTTCAGTCTGTTCCGCCCTGGCCACGACGTCTCTGGGGGCAAGCTCCATAGCCTTGGGAGCATATTTAGACATAAACCTGACGCCAAGAGAATTAAGAAGATAAGCGCCCTCTCCCCTCGCGCCTTCGGTAACCAATATTCCGGTACTTTTAAGAGTCGTAGGATGAAACTGCACGAATTCCATATCCATTAAAGGAACGCCCGCTTTTATAGAAACGGCCATACCGTCTCCCGTATTTATGAGAGCGTTCGTATTGGAAGAATATACCTGCCCGTAACCGCCGGTAGCAAACAATACGGCTTTTGCGGCAATACCTTCAAACTTTCCGTTTTTAATATCGTAAGCGACTACTCCGCTGACCTTTCCGTTATCGGTAACCAAACTGGTGACGAAATATTCATAAAGAATTTTTGTTTTATATTTAAGGACATTGTCGAAAAGTCCGTGCAGCATCATATGCCCTACCGCGTCGGCATAATAGCAGGAGCGGGGAAAACTCTGTCCGCCGAAAGGCCTCTGTGCAATGCCTCCCTTATCGTTTCTATTGAATACCACCCCCATCTTCTGAAGGTCGAGTATGTTGGCGGGAGCTTCGCTCGTCAAAATTTCTATCGCATCCTGATCGCCGAGATAATCGCTGCCTTTAACCGTATCGAAGAAATGGGATTCCCACGAATCGTTTTCGTCGAATGCGGCGTTAACTCCTCCCTGAGCCGCTCCGGAATGCGACCTCGTAGGGTAAACTTTGCTCACTATTACCGCGTCTATCCCTTTCCTTCTAAGTTCGACGGCGGCTCTTAATCCCGCAAGTCCGGCGCCGACGATAATAACGTCATGTTTTAACATTTATAACCTCTATTTTATAGTCTTTTTTTAGGAATGCAGTTTTTAAATATTATAGGATAAACCTTTAAAATTTGCAATAAAATTTTATCTTTTATACCGCCCGCTTTTTCCGCCTTCTTTGCTTATCAGATAAATTTCGGATATTTCTATAGATTTATCTACGGCTTTTAACATATCGTAAACGGTTAACGCCGCTACAGACGCCGACGTCAAGCTTTCCATTTCCACTCCGGTCTTGCCGGATATTTTAACCGTAGAAATTATAGTTATAGAATTTTCATTTGCGTCCGGCTTAAAAGCAATATCGCAGCTTTCAATATTCAAAGGATGGCATAAAGGGATTAATTCGGAAGTTTTTTTTGCCGCCATAATTCCCGCAATTTTTGCCGTTCCTAATGCGTCTCCTTTTTTGCCGCCTTTGCCGACGGCAAGCTTAAACGCTTCTTCCGACATAGATACTTTTGCATGGGCGGCGGCGACCCTTACGGTATTTTTTTTTGGGGAAACATCAACCATTTTAGGCATCCCTTTTTCGTCGAGATGAGTCAGCCTTGTTTCTTTTTTCATTATGATTTCCTCCGGCTTGATTAACCTTTGTCTTATTTTTCTAAAATTAATCCGTAAATTCGGCATAATACCATTTCCTTATATCGTATCCTATTCCGGCAGGAGCAGGCTTGATGCCTTTTATCGTCTTTTTCACGACGGGCATAGCATACGGAATATATAAAAAAGTGTATGGCGATTCTTCCGCAAGAATGCTTTGAATTTTAAAATAATATTTTCTTTGCCTTCTTAAATTGAACGTTGACCGCGCTTTTCTGAATAAATAGTTTATTTCGCTATTATCGAACGACGTAAAATTTAAACCCTTCGGGACGATATTAGATCCGGTAAATATAGCGGCGTTGTCGTAAGGGTCGGGAGTTATAGTAAATCCGAGCAGGACCGCCTGAAATCTTTTCTTCATAATAAATTCCGATATCAGGGACGTCCACTCCATGACCCTGATGCCAACCTTTATGCCTATCTTTTTTAAATTTTGCTGTATTATTTCTGCGGCCGATAATCTTTCCTGGTTACCCTGAGGAGTAAGTATGGTAAATCGAAAAGGCCTGCCGCTTTTTTCCAAAACCCCGTTTTTAAGGCTCCAACCCGCCTCGTTAAAAAGTTTCAGCGCTTTAACGGGGTTATAGGCGTATCTTTTTACTTTGCCGTCGTAAAAATATGTTCCCGGCATAAAAGGCCCGTAACAGCGAACCCCTAAACCCAGCAGCGCGCCTTTTATTATTTCTTTTTTATTTATCGCGTAGCTTAAAGCCTGCCGGACTTTTATATTTTTAAAAAGAGGGTCTAGAAGATTATATCCTAAAAATGTAAAACTTAACGAAGGATGTATATATTTTTTAAACCTAAGATTAAATTTTTTGCCGCCGGATTCATATTTAAACTGAATCGGGCTTAACCCCATGTAATTTATGCCGTTTGATTTAAGCATCAGAAACATGGAAGAAGGGTCGGGGACTATTTTATATATTAAGCGCTTTATATGCGGAGCGCCCATAAAATAACGCGGATTGGCTTTCAGGACTATCTCGTATCCGTGGACCCATCTGTCGAATTCGTAAGGGCCGGTACCTACAGGACGGCTTCTTAATTTTGTGGTCAGCAGGTTTTTTCCTTTAAGGAGTTTTTCGGATAAAATACTTAACCCCCATGAAGATAATGCCGGAGCGTAAGGTTTTTTATAAGTAACCCTGAAAATATATTTCCCTATAATTTTTGCCTTATATACCTTGAGGTATTCCGCGGCATAAGGCGTGGGAGTTTTTGGATTTACCATCAAACGGTACGTGAACATAACGTCTTTTGCGGTAAATTTTTGTCCGTTCTGCCAGTAAACATTGCGGCGGAGAAAAAAAGTTATGGTTTTGCCGCCGTTGCTTATTTTCCATGACTTTGCAAGGTCCGGAACTATTTTAAAATTTCTGTCATAACGGACCAATCCGTCGTAAATTTGAGAGGCAACCTCGGCGGTAGGGGCATCCGCCGCCATATTGCCGATAAGATTCACGGCATCCGCCGGCAGTCCTATAATTAAAGTATTTTTTAAATAATTCTGGGGCGCCGGGGCGCTTTTATTATTTTTAGCGCCTGACCCAAAACGAAAAAACGCAAACGATAAAATTAACGCGGCGGCAATAATAATAAATAAATACGCGGCGCGCTTTTTCTTTTTTTTATCTAATTTCATAATTATTTATTATCTCGGATTGCGGGAATAAAGGTGTCAGATTTGAAATCTGACACCTTTATTCCCGCACCTTTATTCTACTTAGAAGGAAATCACGGGAAAGGAGAATAAGCCGGAATTCCGCAATCCGGCTCCAATCCGAACATAAGATTCATATTCTGAATTGCCTGCAGGGAAGCGCCTTTGCCAAGGTTGTCTATGGCGCTGACGATTTTTACCG
>JAJYWW010000038.1 GCA_021791295.1 bacterium
AGCCTGAACTGTACGTTTTTAAGTACTTTGGCGGGCGGCCTGTATCCGATAGTAAACGTTGAGTCGAAATAACGATACGCAATCCCGGGAACGCTTTCCGCCTCCCACATGCCTTGGGGATCGGAAACGTCGGCTTCCCTTATAGTCTGCGAAAACCTGCCGTAATGCGATACGTCGTAATGATGCAGATAAAAAGCTATTCCCGAAAAACGCGACTTGTCGAAAGTGGAATCCGACGTCGAAATAAGCGCAGACGGATAAATATTTTGCGAAGAATTAAATTCTTCGGGATTTATGCCTCTGCTATATATTATAGATTTATTTATGCCTCCGTTTAAACCTGTTTCGTAATCTAAGACTGCCGTCCAATATTTTAAAAATTTATATTTCACATCAATGAAATTATAAAAAAATTTGTTTAAATTATCCTGATAAAGATTATTATCGTAAATAACGAAATTTTCGGCTCCGTAAACTATTCCTTCATGCAGTTTTAAAAAATTAAAAGGTTTATAAGAAGCGATATATTCAAACGTCGGATATCTGTCTATAGGCGACAAAGCGTTATCGGTCATAGCTATGCCGAAAACCATATTCAGCCTTTTCGTAAAAGGATATTTAAAAAAGATTCCGGTAAGTTCGCCCGGTTCTATAGCCGTTATAGGCGAATAGGTATTTTCCCACAATCTTGAAAGATTATAGGATTCAAAACCTATTAAATAATTTTTTTCGCCTAAATCAATTTTTAATCCGTTTCCTACCGGAATTCCAAAAGAAACGTAAAACTGCCTGAACCCGTATAAAGGACGGCTATAAACGGATTCCGTGTAATAATTATAGTTTCCCGTGTAAGGTCCTACGGCCTGAATGTTTTCTCCGGTATCTAAAGATGCCTTAAAACCTATGCCGAAATTATTTCTTCCGTTCGAAAACGCATTTTTTGAAACCGTTATATCGAATTCGTTGACTGTAAAACCGTTTACCTTATAATTATCTATGTAGTTTCCGTTATAGTTACCGTCCGGATATTCCTCGTTTGCAACAGGATTTGAAAGATTATAAGTATAAGACGAGGCAAAAGTGCCGAACAGTTTTATCTGCGACAAAAAGGAGCCGCTCTTTGCATGCGAATTAACGGCGGAAATGCACAAAAATAAAATCCAGGATACTATTGCTATTATGTTTTTCATATTACTATTAAATTTATAGCGCTAAAGATTTTTTTGCTTTTTTTTATATAGCTATTATATATGCATATAACTTAACCATGTTTGCGGAAGTACGGTTATTATCCCAAGAATAACCGTAACTAAGCCGAGCGCTCCCACGACTGCAATAGATTTTTTAGAATACGCATATTCTCCGAGTATTCTTTTACTCCCTGCAAGAGCTATTAAAAATGCAAGCACTATAGGAAGGGCAAAACCGTTCGCAGCTTCTACGTCAACCATAATAGTTACTAAAGGTATTCCGGGTATAAGCACTATCATCGCAGATATAAAAATTAAAGCTATGTATATAAAATAAAAAAGTTTTGCTTCGCTGAAACGGTTATTTAAACTGTGCTTGTATCCCCAAGTTTCTCCCGCCGCCCAAGTAAACGCCATAGAAACTACGAAAGCCGCTAAAAGACTTGAACTGTAAAGACCGACGGCAAACAAAGCCCCTGCGTATTTTCCCGCTAAAGGTATTAATGACCGGCCGATAGCTTTTGCGGTTGACGGAACTATATGTGCTTTATACAAAGTCGCAGCGGTCATAACTATAACCGCTATCATAAGAACCTGCGTCGCTATGCTTCCAATTAAAGTATCCGTTTCAGCCAGCTTAACGTCTTTTTTACACAAGTTTTTATCTACTGTAGCGCTTTGCTGGTAGTAAATCATCCACGGCATTATAACGGCTCCGGCGTTTGCCGCTATAAGCCATATATAATCTTTATTGCCGAGCGGCTGCGAACCTAACAGCCCTTTAAAAACAAGCTGATGATAATCCGGATGCGCAAAAATAGCGGCGGGTATGAATACGAATCCCGTAAGAGAAAAAATAAGAGCTATATTTTCCGCCCTGCGGTAACTTCCCGTAAAAACCACGAACAAAAGTATTAAAAAACTTACTCCTACGCTGAAAACTTTAGGTATCCCAAATATCTCCCCGCTCGCCGCTATACCGGAAAATTCCGTAATAAGAGCGGAAAAAACGACTAAAAAAAGCGTAACGGTTGCAAATGCCGCCCATTTATTGCCGTAATATTCTTTTATAAGCTCGCCGTGTCCTTTTCTTGTGACGCATCCAAGCCTCGACGTCATAGATTGTATCAGATATAAAATAGGTATAAGAAGTATTTGCAAAGGTATAAGCTTATATCCCCACTGAGCGCCCGAAACACCTGCAGTCGTAACCGAACCGGCATCCATATCGGCTATCATAACTATGAAACCTGGACCCAACACCTTTAAAAAATGAAGCCCTTTATATAGCGACCTCTTGTTAAATAAAGGATATCTGCCTCTTGACCGCTTTCTTTGTCGTCTTTTTCCTTTTTGCTTGTTTTCTTCCTTATAATCCTGACCATCGCCAGCGGAATTTTTCATAAATTAAATGTCCTTTGCTTTTTATTTTATTATAGATACTAAATGATAATAAAAATCATTATCAATATAATACGAAAATAATTTTACGATGTCAACAAAAAATTTAATTCAAATTTATTTGTTGTTTTTTATAAATTTTAGCGGCTATTTTGATTTGCAATCGGCACAAATTCCGTATATTTCTAATTTATGTTTTATCGGGGTAAAATTATTTTTTTTTGCAAGTTTTTCTTGCAGTTTTTCTATTTTATCATCGTTAACTTCTATGAGCCGTCCGCATTGCAGGCATACAAGATGATCATGATGCGTGTTTCCGTATTTTTGTTCGTATCTTGTTTTTTGTTTTCCTATTTTTATTTCTTCCGCTAAACTGCATTTACATAGTAAATTGAGATTTCTTTGCACGGTAGCATATCCTATTTCGGGATATTGCTTCTTGACAATATTAAACAACTCTTCGGAAGTAATATGCCTTCCTGCGGAAAAAAAAGCATCTACGATAACTTCCCTTTGTTTCGTATGTCTAAGACCTTTTTCCTCTATGTATTTAACGAAAGTATTTTTAAATTTTTTCTTATTTATGTTGTCCATAATAATAAATTATAAAATTTTTGACGGGTAAAAACAAATTTTTTTTCCTATTGACTTAATAATTTTATAGAGTATATTATATTATATATAATATTTTTATATTTAATTTTCAACATTAAATCTTAAACTTAAAGGTTTAGGGAAACGGGTTAAAAGCCCGTGCTGTGCCCGCAGCCGTAATAACCGGCGGTTATTTTTAACAATTATATTATAACTGCTAAGGATATCCTGTATGCCACTGGCTATTTTATGCCGGGAAGGCGGATTATCCGTATGTTTAAGCCGGAAGACCTGCCTTTAAGATTAAATTAATTAATTTTAATTAATTAGCGGGAGGTCTAATTATGTTTTCGCGCATTTTTAATTTTTTCGGCTCCATTAGTT
>JAJYWW010000181.1 GCA_021791295.1 bacterium
GTCTAATAAGGGAAACATGACGAACAGCCGCTTAAAAATCTCCTTGTGAGGAATTTTTAAATCCGGTAAATCTATATGAATATATTTTTTTGAACTGACATTATAAGCAAAAAGAATATCTATATCTATAACCCGGGGCATATATCTTACGGAATATTCTTTTCTGCCCATAATTTTTTCGATATTTTTAAGAAACAAAAGCAGTTCATGAAAAAAACTTGATAATTCATCGACATTATTATGCGATTTTGAAGTAATGCTAAGGATAACCGCGCAGTTTAAAAAAAAAAGCTGATTTTCGTTTCCAACCGGAGAAGTTAGATATATGGACGAAACGCCTGAAATCTTTGCCTCGGACAGCGGACTTTTATATTTAGGGCTAAGTCCGCTTAAAACATTTGTTCCGTTTTTAATAAAATCCAATGCTTTTAATAAGTTAGACTCTTTATCGCCGACATTGCTGCCTAATCCTAAACATACGATAAAATCTTCCGCGTCAAACTCAGTGCTTGCTAAATTCATGCTCCCATTCTTACTAAAGCTTCTTTTATGCGGTTTTCGCTTATGGTTAATGAAAACCGCACAAAACCTTCGCCGTTTTCGCCGAAGCCTGAACCGGGAGTAATTATGATTCCGGTTTCGTTTAAGAGCGATACGGCAAAATCCTTAGAAGTCATGCCTGTTTTAGGAACATGCGCCCAGACGTAAAACGTTGCATCGGATTTATATACTTTATAACCCAATTTTTCCAAACCGGACACTAAAAGTTCGCGCCTTTTTTTATATATTTTATTATTATCCTCGACTGCTTTAAGTTCATTGTCTAGTCCGTAAGCTCCGGCAAGCTGAATGGCTTGAAATACTCCCGAATCCAGATTTGTTTTAACGGCTCCGAGTCCTTTTAATATTTCTTCGTTTCCTGCCGCAAACCCTATTCTGAAACCTGTCATATTAAACGTTTTAGAAAGCGAATGAAACTCTATTCCTATTTCTTTTGCGCCGTTTGCTTCCAGAAAAGAATCGTTTCCTTTTTCGCCGGTATAAACTTCGGAATACGCAAAGTCGTGAGCGACTATAATTTCATTGGTCTTTGCAAATTTTACTACCTCGTTGAAAAAATGCCTGTCCGCCGATGCGGAAGTAGGATTGTTAGGATAATTTAAAAACATAAGTTTTGCTTTTTTCAAAATATCGTTGGGTATAATTGAAAAATCAGGCAAAAAATCGTTTTCCTCTTTGAGCGGCATAATATAAGGGATGCCTCCGGCAAAAATAGTGCCTGCCCTGTAAACGGGATATCCAGGATCCGGTATCAAAACTATGTCGCCCGGATTAATAAAAGCAAGCGGTAAATGTCCTATTCCTTCTTTTGAGCCTATTAAAGACAGAACTTCAGTTTCAGGGTCAAGCGTTATATTAAATCTTTTTTTATACCAGTTTGAAACCGATTCCCTGAATTTCAAAAGACCTTCGTATGAAGGATATTTTTGATTTGCGTCTATTTCGCTTTCTTTCTTTAAAACATCGACTATCGCTTTCGGCGTCGGCAGGTCGGGATCTCCGATTCCAAAACTTATAATATCGACGCCTCTTGCTTTTACTTGAGACTTCAGTTTATCTATTTCCGCAAAAAGATACACGGGCAATTGTTTAAGTCTATCCGACTGATTAATGTGCATTGGTAGGAATCCTCCATGAAAGATAATTATTTTTATTAATATTTTATAATAAAATTTTTTCTAAGTCTATATATTTTAAAGCAAAGTCTTTGTGTACTTTTATTTCTCCGTATCGTTTTTCATCGGGAACATAGGGAATTTCGCCTATAACAGGCACATCGGTAAATTCGCATAAAATTTCTTTGTTGGAAGATACGCTTTCATCGTTTTCGCTTAAAACATTGTTTATAATTATGCCGGACATTTTAATGCCTTTATTTAATGCGTATTCTATGCTCAAAAGAGTTTGATTTATCATGCCTAAACCTGCTTTAGTAACTAAAACAACCCCTGCGTCTAAATATTTTGCGATATCTATCATAAAATGACCGCGTTTTAAAGGAACAAGCATTCCGCCTGCTCCTTCTACTATCATATAATCGTGAATTTTATTAAGTTCGTAAAATTTGAAAAGGATTTCCTTAATGCATAATTCTCCGCCTTCTTTTTTAAGCGCCGCATACGGGGACAAAGGCAGTCGGAAAGTGTACGGAGTTATAACGTCGAGACTTTCTTTTAAATCGCAATATTTCTTAACGTAAAGACCGTCGATATATTTTTTTGAACCGTCTTTGCCGGTTTCGACGCCGGTTTCGACGGGCTTCATATATCCGGCATCAATACCTTTCTGTTTGACGGCAGACAATAGAAGGGAACTGCAAAATGTTTTCCCTATGCCCGTATCGATTCCCGTTATAAAAAATATTTTCTCAGCCATATTTTAAACGTTAACAAAGTTAATATAAATGTGCAATCTATAAAAAAATAAACAAAATATGAGCGCTATATATTTGAAGATTAAAAACAAAAAGGCGGCAGAAAATTAATCTGTCGCCTTTTTTCTAATACAATTCCAATTTCATAAAATTACTTAACGCCTAATTTTTTAAGCGTCATTGGACCTATTATACCGTCTGCCTTAAGTCCGTTTTTTTTCTGAAAAGCTTTAACGGCATTCGTAGTAACCGGTCCGATCATTCCGTCAACCTTGCCTTTAAAAAATCCGTCTTTAGCAAGAGCCTGCTGAACAGCCTTTACTGTAGCGGAAGATACTGTTTTAACGGCTTTTTTTACGGTCGTCTTCTTAGCTGCGACTTTTTTAGCGGCTGCTTTTTTTGCCTGTTTAACTGCGGCAAAAGAGCTTGAAGGTATTGCTATTAAAGTTAGGAATAAAATCGATAATAATACTTTTTTCAATTAATTTCTCACCTCCTTATTAAAAAAATATGTAATTAATATTTTTACCATTTTTAATTATTAATTGCAACTTAATTTTGATTTGTCAAAGCACCTTTTTTATAGTGCTTATAAATTCTACAGGGTCGAATTTCACCACATAAAAATCTGCGCCGGCACGCTCTCCTTTTTCAGAATTTTCGGTCCCGCTCAGGGAAGAGTGCATTATAATCGGAATATTTTTATATTTATCGTCGGACTTTAACGTCTTAGTAAATGTATAGCCGTCCATAACGGGCATCTCGACGTCGCAAATAATTGCGCTAAAATTATACTTATCTTCATAAACCTGATCAAGAGCTGCTTTTCCGTTTTCTGCAAGCACTGTTTTGAATCCTTCCTTAGTTAATGCATTATTTATTATTTTTCTCGCCGAAGACGAGTCGTCGACTATAAGTATAGTTTTATTACCGCCGAATTCATTTTTTTCCGTTTCTATTTCCATATTTTCCCTGTTGTAAAAACCGAGTTCGTCGACTATCGATTCAAAGTCCAGCAAAAGAAGAAGTTCGTCGTTTTCGACCTTGATAATTCCCGTTACTTTAGAATCCACCGAACTCACGGACGACAATTCCGGAGCGCTGATATCGTCCCATGAAACACGCCTTATT
>JAJYWW010000186.1 GCA_021791295.1 bacterium
TCTTACTAAAACCGCAGTTTTCTTTCCGGTTTTAAAATAATCCGCCGCTTTTTTTGTTATAAAATTTTCTTCTTCGCTTTTATTTTTAAAACCGATAATATCGACTGCCGCATCTTGTATTACATTATTTTTTGCAATTAATTTTTTTGGATACCTGAATTTTATGTTATTCAATATTGAATTGCAAAATTCTACGACCGTCCTGTTTGATCTGTAATTATTCTGAAACACGAATACTTTGCTAAAAGGAAAAAACAGGTCGAACGTCAAAATGTTAAAAAAGTCTCCCCCGTTAAATCCGTATATCGACTGGTCGTCGTCCCCTGCATACATAACCCTGCCCTTGCCCGCATCTATTTTTTTTATTAAATAATCGCTTAAAAAATCTAAATCCTGATATTCATCGACTAATATATATTTAAACCTTGACGATATTTCATTTACTATGTAGCCGTTTTTAAACAGCTTTATTATGTTTAAAATAATTTCGTCGTAGTATATAGATAATTCGTCGGCGTATTTATTATCCGAGGCAGACGTTTCAATCTTTTCATCTGAAACCGAAGGGGCGGATTTATATCCAAGTTCGCTATAAAATTCTTTTATTATCGAATAGAAAAAACTATGATAGGTTGAAATATTTAAAATTTTATCGTTTATAATTGAACTGTATCCGCTAATATTTAATTTTTTTGCTATCCTGTTTTTTATTTCGGCCACGGCGTTATTGGTAAAAGTCAGAACAAGGATTGAATCTGCGGAAAAAAAATTTAATAAATATAAGAACTTATCGACTAATACTTTAGTTTTGCCTGCTCCTGCGCCTGCTATTATAAGCTGTGCCGTGTTTATTTCTTCTATCGATATTTTTTGAATTTTGCTTAGATACGAAGATGGCGTCTTTTTTTCCGTCGTTCCGCCGCTTCTTTTTAAAACCGTTTCTTCTTTCAAATTTTTAGCGGTATTTAAAAATATTTTAATTTTATTAAAAAGCTCTTTTTGGTAAAAGTGCATGTCGTATAAATTTGTATTTAAAGTAATTTCATTTCGAGAAACGGATTCCGCCGTTTTTTCGTACGGCGGTATATCTTGCGGCGGCGGGGCTATGTTAATATTTACGGCGAATTTTTCCGAATTTAAAAAAAATAAATTTGTATTATTAATTTTAGGATTAAAACATATAGTTTTCATTTTACGGATAAACAAGTCCATAGATTCGGTGTATCCGCCGTTTATTCCGGAAGCTAAAATTCTTGTTTTTAAAAGCATTTTTAAACGCGATTTATAAATATCGATTATTAAATTTTCGTAATAGTTTTTTTCGATGCGCATATTGCCGTATAAATTATTTAAATTTTCAGGGGCATTAAAAGGCGTTTTCGTTACTATGCCGAAAATAACGCCGTTGTTTAACGTAAAGTCGCACACGGCATTTAATAAAGCGGCATCCGAAAGCGAATTTACCGTTATGCCGCTTAAAAAAACAGCTTTTGCCGATAAAACGTTTTCGATATTTTTAAAAGGAAAACTTAACGGCGATTCAATTGCGCCGTCGATATTAAAATTTTTTTTTAAATCTTCGAAAGTAAAAAATCCGCAGTTTACGTTTAAATTTTCAATTTTTTTAATAAATCTGTTGCATTCATTTTCTGAAGAAAGCAGTATCCCTATTGAATTATATATATTAAAATTGAAATTTTTAAGATAAAGATTTATCATATTAAATTGTCGGTTCATTAACGGTTTAATTTTAAAAATCAACTATAAAGATTATTAATAATAATATATTCGGATAATGATTCAAAGTAATATAAATATAAAAACCGGAGGCAGCGGAGAATATTTTTATTTAGATTATTATATTCCCAAAAATAAAAAAATTGCCGTCAATCAAGACAAATTACCTCAAAGAGTAAAATATTCAGACTTAATCTTGAAATATAAAAAAGGAGATTCCAAGGCTATAGCTTTTTATATAAAAATATTAAACAATATTATATATAATTATTTTTATTTTTACGATTTGATACTTCCGGTTCCGCCGAGCAATTCATATTTAGACGTTTATCCTAATTCTCAGGTATGCTTGTATCTTGCGGCGTTGGGAACTATCGCTACTTACGAAAAGGCTATAGTATGCACTAAAGGGCATAAACCCGGACATATCGAAAATAATATAGAATTAAAAAAAAAGGATTCAAATAATATATCGTTCGAATATAAATATAATTATAAATCAAAAAAAATAATAATTTTCGACGATATTATAACTACGGGGACGACTTTTAAACTTATAAAAAACGCGTTATTAAAAGAAGGGGCAAGCGCGGTAACCGGAATATTTCTCGGTAAAACGCCCACGGAAGCGGATATTGTAAATTTTGCGGGCGGGGATATTTGATGGACGATATTATATGCACTTTAGCTCTTAAAAAAATCAAAGGTCTGCAGAACAGGCATATAATGTTTTTAATCAACGCATTCGGCAGTCCATGCGAAATTTTTAACGCCGATAAATCCGCTTTTATTAAAGCCGGTTTAAAAATAGATTATGTTAAGATATTAATAAACCAAAGAATTATAAAGACGGCTTTTTTCGACGCCATAAAAGAAATTGACGAGGCTTCTAAAAACGGCGTTAAAATAATAACTTTCAACTCTTCTTTATATCCGGCAAATTTGCGCAAAATTAAAAATAAGCCTTTAGTTCTTTATTATAAAGGGGCTTTAAAAGAAGATTTAAAATTAGCGGCGGCGGTCGTAGGGCAGAGAAAACCGCCTGAATATGCAGTTAAACTGGCAGAGGATATAACCGCAGGACTATGTTCTTCCGGTTATGCTATAATAAGCGGACTTGCCTTAGGAATAGATTCGGCGGCCCACAGGACTGCATTAAAAAACAACGGATATACAATAGCGTTTCTTGGTTCAGGGCTTCTTTCCTCGGTATATCCCCCTGAGAACAGGGATTTATATAACGAAATAATATTTAACGGAGGAGCGCTGGTTTCGGAGCTTTCGCCGCACGAACATATATCTTCCAAAAATTTAGTGGCGAGAGACAGGCTGCAGAGCGGTTCTTCGCTTGGAACTTTTGCTTTATCTTCGCCTTTAAAAAGCGGAACTATGAAAACTTGCGGTTTTTCTATCAAACAAAAACGTCCGGTTTTTATTCCGGAATATAATTTGAATTTAATGAATTCATATGACAATGAAGGATTGAAATCGCTCTACGGGTGCGTGGGTGTTTTCGGAATAAAATTGAGCGGCGATTTTATTCCCGATTTAGGTGCGTCTTTAGAAGAAATGGATGACGTCCGCAATAAACTTTACGCCGAAAAATTCACCGAAGACGACCGCCTGACCCAGCCCGGACTGTTCGACATTATATAGATACGGTGCCGGAATTCAATTCCGGCACCGTATCAAAATGGAAAATGAAATTTAAAATAAATAACCGGAGGAATTAAAATTGAAAGTAAGCTTAAACTGGCTTAAAGAATTTGTTTATTTTAAAACAGAGCCCGAAAAAACAGCCTCT
>JAJYWW010000132.1 GCA_021791295.1 bacterium
ATTTAATTGCCCCGAAATAATGGTTTATTGTTTAAATTCATTATTCGGGGTATTTTTTTTAACCAATATCGCATAAGAAATCGTAAATTTATTTATGGTAAATTTTTTATTTTCCGATAGCGGTTTTATTTTGATTTCGGTATATATTTTTCTGAGCGGGCTGTCGCTCGGAAGTTTTTTAAACGTCGTTATATTCAGGCTTCCCAAAAATTCTTCAGTTGTTTATCCCCCTTCGTCCTGTCCGGAATGCGGCGCAAAAATAAAGTTTTACGATAATATCCCGGTATTAAGCTATATAATTTTACGAGGCAGATGCAGGAACTGCGGCGTAAAAATTTCCCTTTTATATCCAGCCGTAGAAATATTGACCGCTTTATTGATTTATTTATTATTTTTAAAATATTTTTACAATGCCTATTTTTTATATAAAATTAATGCATCGGATATGGGCTATTTTAAAAATTATTTGTCCGAACAATTTAATTATTTTCTTGCCTGCCTGATTTTTATACCGCTTATAATCTCTATTTCCTTTATAGATTTATTCAATAAAATAATACCGGACGTTTTAAATGTTTTATTGATAATTTTGGGGTTTACCGTAAATATTTTTCTTCTTAAAAAGTCTTTCATGTTTCCGCTGGCGGGGTTTTTAACGGCCGGATTATTTTTTTATTTTATAGCCCTTTTTTACGAAATTATTAAAAAAAAGGAAGGGCTCGGCGGCGGCGATATAAAATTAATCGCGGGAATAGGCGCATTTCTTGGACTCAGAGGGGTTATATTTACAATTTTCGGAGGCGCCGTTTTTGCGCTGTCCGGTTTTATCCTGTTTTTTCTATTCCGCAAATTAATAAAAATGAGACCCATTGATTCCGATTTTAAAATTCCGTTCGGCCCTTTCCTCTCGCTTGCATCGATTTTTTATATTTTTTACGGCGATTTTTTAATAAAAATCTACATGAATTTTATAACATACCGTTAAATTTAGACATTACGGCTTATTATTTGAGTGATTGACAAATTTATTTAATTATGTAAAAATTAAACATAAATCGCAACAATATCTTATAAACCATAATGTTAAAAACGTTAAACGCTTAATAAGGGGGCTGAATTGCTTAAAATAATAGGACTTAAAAGAGTTTTTGTTTTTGCTCTTATTTTTCTACTGCCGGCTTTGCTGATTCAGAAAAAAGCTTTTGCCGAAACCGCCGTTGGAATTTTGCCCTACAAAATTATTTCTACGCATTACGAAAAATACTCATACATAGGAAACAGTATTCCCTTGATTTTAGGCTCTGATTTGGCGTCTGAAAATATAGATATCGTTAGAAATTCCGATATCGTTTCTTATCTTAAAAACAAGAGTATTAGTTTTTCTTCGCAAAGCCTCTTAAAACTCTCCAAACATTTTAAGGCGGATTATCTTATTTACGGAAGAATCGTTAAAATAGGGAGGATATTCGTTATACAGTCCAACGTTTTCGATGCCGCCCAAAATAAGGTCGTTTACAGGAACCATATTCAGGCTCTAGGCACAAACTTTATTATAGACGATATTAACCGCCTATCCGCCGTACTTAAAAAAGAAATTAATACTAAGAACGCTGCAGTTAAGGCGCCTTCGACCGCGTATGCCGCGCCTGCGCCTAAAGAGATTAAAAGCTCTATTTTTATAAAACGGTTTGCTCAGAACAGCGGCGGGCTTATAAGAACTGCGTCTAAAAAATACGTAATTCAAGCAATAGGCACCGGCAGATTTTTGCGCAGAGGGATTCAGACAGCCGTGGCTACAAGGCACAGGGTAATTTTATACAACCTGTCGCTTAGCGGAAGGCTTAAAAAACTGGCTCAGTATAAACTGTCCGCCATGTCTAACGTTGTATATTTAGGATTTTATAAAATCTCAAAAGGTTATAACGCTATAGTTTTAACTAAAGCAAAACTCGGTATGATTATATCATATCTGCTGATTTATAAGAACGGAAACCTTATTAAGATTACCAAAAATTACAGCTTGTTTTTAAGGATTATGCATTTACCGGGTCTTGGAAGAGTTATAGTCGGGCAGAAACCTATTTCTGTCATTCCGTCCGGAAGATATTTTAATGATTTCGCTATCGGACAGAATTATTATCCGATAGGCCAGTTCGGCGGTAATACTTATATATACGAATTTAATAAAAATACGGGTTCTTTTGTAAGAGGACGGAGGCTTGCCTTTTTTAACGATATAACCCTTTACGGCACCGTTTACGGAAATTTTAAGGATAACGGTAAAAATTATCTTGTAGCGCTTTCAAAATCCGGTAATTTAATGATTATAAACGGCAAGGGGAAAACCGTCTATACCGGTTCAAAAACTTACGGCGGCTCTCCTCTTCAGATAAGGGTTCCTTCTTTTAGCGGGGTCAGAAGCTCTAGTTATACCGGCGGATTGATTTACAATGTTCCGGCTCAGCTTGAAGAATTTACCCATAAAGGCAAATTAGGAATTATCGCTTTAAAAAATTACAGGCAGGCGGCTTTTCTCCATAATCTTAATTATTACGTTAAGACTTCCGTATTCAGCCTCGTATGGAACAAAATAGGATTTTATCCGGTATGGGAAATAAAACCCATGGCTGGTTACAGCGCTGGATTTTCTATTTTTAAAGTCGGCGGCAACGTTTACCTTGCCGACGGAATAGTCGAAAATCCGGGCTCGCCCCTCACTAATCCGAAAAGCTATATAGCGATTTATAAGGTTGCCCGCAACTGAAAAAACATTGAAAATTAAAAATTTATTTGCTATAATAATAAATTCTTAAAGGCGGTGTAGCTCAGCCGGTTAGAGCATACGGCTCATATCCGTAGTGTCCGGGGTTCAAGTCCCTGCACCGCCACCACTTAAAACCGCAGTAAATAAGCCTTTCCAGACAAAGATCGTATCTCGGCTATTTATCAAAACCTTTTAGTTAAGCTCAAAAGAGTATTGCTTCGGGTTTTCATCCGCCTAAACACAATATTAATTTTTAACGAAGGCGACATTTTTATTTTGGCTTGACAACATTTAAAAATAAATTGTAATAAATTTGAAAAAAATATAAAATTTGTTTAAAAGCTTTTTTAATAAAATTAAAAAGACGACAATCTATGAAGACCTATAGAATATGCCTTTAACGTATGGACTCAATGGACTTTACAACGGAAGATATTTAAAATTTTTTTAATATATTATATTAATATATAGGAGAAATATTATGGCAAACCAGATAAATCCGGGGCACGATATCTTGGAAGTCGGGCAGAACAGAATGGAACTGGTCGATTTCAGGCTTTTCAGGATAGACGAAGAAGGAGAGAAAAGAGAGGGTATTTACGGAATAAACGTCGCCAAAGTCATCGAAATTATTAAAATGCCGGAAGACATATCGGAAACTCCCAATACGTCGGAATTTGTGGAGGGAATGTTTAATTTAAGAGGTTCCGTAGTTACTTTAG
>JAJYWW010000191.1 GCA_021791295.1 bacterium
TTACTCACGGAATGCCTCTTTTAGTCGAACTGGGCGTTCTTTTCGATCTTTTTGTCAGCATACTTATATTGTCGCTTCTGATATTAAACTTAAGGAGAAACGTTGCATCATAAACTTTTAGACTTAATATTAATACTTCCGGCGGCGGCTTTAATATTTTCAATTTTTGCCGACGTATTATGGATGTCTTATCTGCAACTGGCGGCGTCCGTCCTTGTATTTTTAACCGTAGGCGCAGTCGCCCTTTCTTTTAATTCCATAACCGTTTTTTTTGGAGGTTTTTTCTTCGTAGATTATATTAATTTAGTAATACTTATAACCGTTTCGACGCTTGAGCTTTTCGTCGCGTTTTATTCTTTCGGATACGTAAGAAGCGAAATAGCCGGCGGCGTATCGAAAAGAAAATTTAAATTTTATTATTTCTGGAAAAATTTATTTATTTTCAGCATGATGGTTTCGATACTGTCTAATAATCTGGGCATTTACTGGACAGGACTGGAAGCTACGACGCTTGCCACGGCATTATTGGTTTCTTTTAACAGGACTAAAGAATCTTTCGAAGCTACGTGGCGATATGTCATAATGTGTTCGGTCGGCATTGCTATAGGGCTTTTTGCGATAGTTATATTATATTTTACGACTTTTCAGGTTTACGGCGAAAGCATGCGCTCTTTATCTTTTATAAATATTATGCAGGCAGGCGCAAAATTAGACAAAAATTTTATTATGCTGTCTTTTATTCTTGCGCTTGTAGGATTTGGAACGAAAGTAGGATTTGCTCCTATGCACAACTGGCTTCCGGATGCGCATTCTCAGGGACCGAGTCCCGTCAGCGCATTATTGTCGGGAGTTTTGCTTAATACGGCGCTTCTGGGTATTTTAAGATTTTATCAGATAAATGCCGCAGCCGGTATATATTATCCGCGGTATTTTCTAATCGGATTCGGTTTTTTAACTATTTTGGTATCGGCTTTTTCGATAATAAAGCAGACGGACTACAAGCGGCTTTTTGCATTTTCTTCAATGGAAAATATGGGTATTATAGCGCTTGGTTTCGGTATAGGCGGAATTGCGGTTATAGGAAGCCTGCTGCAGATTTTTTTTCACGCTTTGAATAAGGGCCTGCTTTTTTTATCTTCGGGCAACGTTCTTGCGGCTACTCATGAAAGAAGAATGGATAAGATAAGGAATTTATCCAAAAATTTTCCGATTACGGGAATAGTTCTTCTTTTCGGGGCTATGGGAATCAGCGGTATGCCGCCGTTTGCGATGTTTCTTGGAGAAGTATATATTATGACGGGCGTTTTTAGAACTAATATATGGCTGGGATTTTTAGTTTTTATGCTGCTTATTTTTGTTTTTATCGGACTTTTCGGCAAAATTCTTAAAATGTACGTCGGAAAGGCAAATGCAAGCGACGAAGAAGAAGGCCGCGAACTTAAAAGCGGCGGAAGTGCCGGCGAGGCGCATAAAACGGCTAACGAGGCAGGACTGCATTCTTTTATAGTTTATGTTCCGTTAATAATGCTGCTGTTTTCTTCTTTTCTGCTATTTTACATTCCGTATCCCTTTTTGCATATAATAAAATCTGCGGCGGCTGAATTTGGAGGAAGGTTAATTTTTAAATGAGCAATATTACATTAAATAAATACGATATAAAACCAGACGATTTTGTAAATTCGGCGGAAAATATTAAAACTTCCGGAAAATACCTGCTCGGCATAGCGGTTGCGGATGAAAGAGTTATTAATTCTAAATTCAGCGTCAGGTATTTTTTTGGAGGAACGGAAGGTATTGAGGAATACTGCGTAAAAACTGAAGAAAGTTTCCGGTCTATATCTAAAATATGTCCGGCTGCAAAAATGTACGAGCGCGAAATATATGATTTATTCGGTCTTTTACCGGAAGGACACCCTGACTTAAGGCCGTTAATGCTTTATCCCGAAAATTGGGATCCTTTAGTCCATCCTTTGAGAAAAGATTATAGCGGCGTAATTCCTGAAATGAAAAAATATGCAGATTATAACTTTAAAGAGGTTTTGGGCGAAGGTATTTTTAACGTATTAGTAGGACCGGTTCATGCGGGAATTATAGAACCAGGGCATTTCAGGTTTTCGCTGGCTGGAGAGCCTGTTTTGCAGCTTGAAATAAGGCATTTTTGGAAACACAGGGGCATTGAAAAAGTCTGCGAAGGCAAAGATTTTAAGGAAGCGTTAGATATTATTTCAAAAATTTCGGGAGACAACTCCGTTAATATTGCAATAAGCTACCTTGAAGCCGCAGAAAGCATCTTAAAAATCGAAATAACCGAAAGGGCTAAATATATTAGAGTAATTCTTGCAGAGCTTGAAAGGATGTGGAACTATGTGCGGGACGTTGCATGGATTTTTATGGATATCGGATTTGTCCTGCCGGCGCAGAATCTGTTTGCGATGCAGGAAGAATTAATGCGGCTTAATAAAAATTTAAGCGGACACAGATTTTTGTTTAATTCTTTAACCGTAGGCGGCGTAAACTTCGATATGGATTCAGGAAAATTAAAGGCAATAGAAGATGCCGTAAATAAAGTTGAAAATATTATAAAAGATTCGGAAAAATTTATTTTAAGTTCTTCTTCGGTTTTAGACAGGCTTGAATTTACGGGAAAAATTAACAAGAAAACGGCCGAAGAGCTTTCTCTTTGCGGTATAAGCGCAAGAGCGTCGGAATTGCCGCGCGATACCAGAGTAGAATTTCCTTATCTTGCATACGGCATGTTAAATTTAAAGCCCGTTATTCTTGACGAAGGAGACGTTTTTGCAAGAACGGCTTTAAGAATTAAAGAAATTTATCTTTCAAAAAAAATAATTTTGGATTTATCGTCTAATTTGCCGGAAGGGGATATTGCCGTTCAATGCAAAAGCAAACCGGAAGCATACGGTTATGCAGTGGGTAATTCGGAAACTTCGAGGGGCAACGCTTTTTTCTATATAATGGCTGACGATAAGGGGAAAATTTTCAGGCTTAAATATATCGATCCTTCGTTCAGGATTTGGCCTTCTATTCAGTACGGGGTTCTGGGAAATATAATTGCAGATTTTCCTTTAATAAATAAAAGCCTGAATCTTTCATACGCCGGAAACGATATGTGAATTAGGAAAAGGTGTCAGATTTATTTTTTGCAAAAAAAATTAATCTGACACCTTTTCCGATAGCAGGGGGTTGATAATATATGTTTTTAAAAAAACTGTTATTTAAAAATAAGACGCAGAATATAGCGCCTGAAAGCGAAAGCGGGTCGGTTTTAATTAAAGGCGATGAATTAAAGCGTTCGGTCGACGAGGTATTCGGGAGAAGTTTATTCGTCAGGCTTGTGGACAGCGGCTCCTGCAATGCCTGCGAAACCGAGCTGGCCGCGCTTTCCAACCCCTATTACGATTTGGAAAGATTCGGCATAAAATTCGTAGCTTCTCCCAAACATGCGGACGTTCTTATAGTAACCGGATGCTTAACCAGAAATATGCTTAATCCGCTTTTAAAGACATACGAGAACATCCCTTCCCCTAAATTCGTTATTACCGCAGGCGACTGCGCCGAAACCGGCGGACCTTTTAAAGATTCATATTCGGTATGCGGACCGGTTTCAAAATATTTAAACGCCGCAGTTCACGTCAAAGGATGCCCGCCCGAACCCGAAGCTGTAATATCGGCATTTTTAAAATTCATGGATATCCTAAAGTCCGGCAAAAATTCCTAAAAAACGCTTGACATTATACCTAAGTATAAGGTGTACAATAATTAGTAATGAGTATAATAAAACTGCATCTTAACTTGAGTAAAAGGAGAAAAACATGAAAAAGATTAAAATTAACGTCGAAGGTATGACCTGCGAACACTGCGTTACGTCTTTAAATAAAGCGGTAAATAAGGTAAAGGGGGTTATTAAAGTAGATACGTCTTTAGCTAAAAAAGAAAGTTTAATTTTAGCGGCGGACGATATAAAAGTCGAAGATATAAAGAAAAGCATAGAAAATGCAGGATATAAACCTTTATCCCATGAAACCGCCGAAGTTTCCGAAACAGAATTAGAAAAAAGCAGAACGGAAACCGGCAATACTGCCGAAAAAAACCATAATTACGATTACGATTTAATAGTAATAGGCGGAGGTTCTGCGGCTTTTTCCGCCGCTATTAAGTTTGCCGACGAAGGTAAAAAAGTGTGCGTAGTAGAAAACTGGGTTATAGGAGGCACTTGTCTTAACAGAGGATGCGTTCCGTCGAAACATCTTTTAGAAGCCGCCAGAATATATTACGAGCCGTTGAGCAACAAATTTAAAGGCATAGAAACAAAACAGACGCGTATTGACCTAAAAGAACTTATAAAAGTGAAAACCGAACTTCTTGACAGCCTCAGAGAAATGAAATATTATAACGTATTAAGGGGTTACGGCAATATTACTTTTATAGAAGGCAGAGGAAGTTTTGCGTCAAAAAATTCTGTGAAAGTTGTACCAAACGATAAAAATAAAGAATCTTTCAATATTACTTCAGAAAAGTTTATTATAGCAACAGGTTCAAAAAACCAGATAATCAACATAGAAGGTTTAGAAGAAGCAGGATATATAACGAATGAAGAAATTTTAAAACTGGATTATCTGCCAGAAACTTTATTAATACTGGGTACGAGGGCTGTATCTCTCGAATTTGCGCAGATGTTTAGAAGGTTCGGTTCAAAAGTAGTCGTGATAGGGCGTTCAGACAGGATTTTGCTTAACGAAGAGCCTGAAATTTCGGAATCGCTAATAGAAATTCTAAAAAACGAAGGAATAGAATTTTTGCTGAATTCAAAAATTAGCAGGCTTTATAAAGACGACGGCAAAAAATTAGCAGAAATTAAAACGGAAGCAGGTATTAAGACTATAAATTTCGACGAATTTTTAATGGCGACGGGAGTTACAGGCAATACGGACGGTTTAAATTTAAACGCGGTCGGCGTGGAAACGGACGAATACGGCTTCGTAAAAGTGAACGACGAATTGCAAACGGCTAATCCGGATATTTATGCTTGCGGGGACGTTACCGGTTTAACGAGGTTAGTTACGACGGCGGCTTACGACGGCAAAATTGCCTCAGACAATATGTTGCACGTGAAACATTTAAAAGTCGATTATTCCGCGGTTGCCCATACGATCTTTACGGATCCGGAAGTATCGTCGGTCGGATTGACCGAAGAATCGGCGGTCAAAGCAGGGTATGGCATAATAAAAACCGTTTTTCCCGTAGAATACGTTCCAAAAGCAAGGTCTATTTTTAAAACCGACGGCGTTATAAAGATGATAGCGGATAAAAAAACGGGCAGGGTTTTAGGCATCCATATGGTTGCGCACAACTCGTCGGAGACGATTCAGCAGGCAAGCGTATATCTTCAAAACGGTTACACGATTCAGCAGATAGGCGAAGAGATAGGGGTCTATCCGACTATGGCGGAAGGACTTAAGCTTGCGGCGCAGACTTTTACCAAAGACGTAAACAAGCTTAGCTGCTGCGCATAATAATATATTTAAAATTAAAATGGAAGACAATATAAACATAACGATTTCTCGGATAATTAAAGAGGCTGAAGGACGGCAGGGGGCGTTATTTTATATATTAAACGACATAAATGAAGAGCTGGGGTTTGTACCAGACGAAGCTGTTTTGCAGATTTCGGAAAACCTTAATATTTCAAAGGCTGAATTTTACGGTTTTCTTAGTTTTTTCAGGAATTATAAAACTGATAAGGCAGGCGGCGGTAGATGTCATAAAATCGTTGTCTGCCGGTCGGAAAGCTGTGAAGCATCGGGTTCAAGAAGTTTGCTGGAACATATAAAAACTAGCTTAAATCTCGATTTTGGCAAATACAGTCCCGACGGAAAGTATTTTTTAGATTACATTTATTGTTTCGGGCATTGTGCCGCTTCTCCCGCTGTCGAAGTGGACGGCATACTGCATGAAAAAGTAAATTCGGAAGTTTTCGATAAAATTATTAAAACCTTAGATTTCAATAAATCAGAAGAACCTGCCCAACTTAAGCCGACTGACGCCGTTAAAAAAGAAGAACCGGTCAAATCTCTTATTTTTAAAAGATGCGGCGATATAAATCCTTTGTCTTTAGGTGATTACGTAAATAAGGGCGGATTTAGCGCGTTGAGAAGAGTTATAGAGGAAATTAAGTCTAAAGGAGACGACGGAAAACTATTATTTATTAATGAATTAAAACGCTCTAAACTTAGGGGCAGGGGAGGGGCGGGATTTCCGGCGGGAATTAAATGGGAAACGGTTTTTAAGGAAAAAGCGGATGTTAAGTATATAATATGCAATGCCGACGAAGGGGATTCCGGCGCATATGCGGACAGGATTATTTTAGAAAACGACCCTTTTTCGGTTATAGAAGGAATGATTATCGCCGGTTTAATAACCGGAGCGGAGTGCGGCTGCATATATTTAAGAGCCGAATATAAGGCGGTAAAAAGTATAATCGAAAGAGCGCTTGAGGCATTGAAAGACGGAGGTTATCTGGGAACAGATATTTTAGGTTCGGGTTTTAAATTTAATATAGATTTAATTACGGGAGCTGGAAGCTACTTATGCGGCGAAGAAACCGCACTTATGGAGAGCGTCGAAAATAAAAGGGGAACGGTAAGGCAAAGACCTCCGGTGCCTGCTATTGTAGGATTATACGGAAAACCCACCGTGATTAATAACGTGCTTACTTTTGCTTATGCGGCTTATATTTTAAAGGACGAAGCCAATTTAGAAAATTTTTTGTCTTTAGGAATGGAAAATTCAAAAGGCGCTATGCCTTTTCAGGTTTCCGGAGCCGTTAAAAATCCCGGAATTTTTGAACTTCCTTTCGGCGTTACGCTTAGGGAACTTTTAAAACTTGCGGATGCTGAGGTTAATGCTAAAGCCGTTCAGATAGGAGGACCTCTCGGCGCCTACTTTCCTTTAAACGAAGAGTTTTTAAGTTTAAATCTGTCCTATGAAAGCGTTTCGGAAAAAGGCGGACTGCTTGGACACGGAGGAGCCGTAGTTTTCGGCGGCGAAACAGATTTTAAGTACAGGCTGTTAAACGGTTTGGATTTTTTTATCGACGAATCGTGCGGAAAATGCGCTCCTTGCAGAATCGGAACGTTGCGGCTGAAAGAACTGTTTGATAGAGTTTTAAAGAAACAAAACGCAGAAGAAAATTTAAAAATAATAGACGAAATTCTTGAGTCTATGAAATATTTGTCTTTGTGCGCTTTCGGAGCAGGAATTCACATGCCTGTGAAGAGCCTTTTAACTTATTTTAAGAATGAAATTATGAAAGATTGAAATTTAATATATATTATATATCAAAAAATGAACGGCGAAAAAGAAAATAATCCGGAAAAAATTACGATAGAAATAGACGGTAAAACCGTTAAAGCAGATAAAGGGATTACCGTACTTCGGGCGGCTAAACAAAACGGTATTTATATTCCGGCGCTTTGCGATTATAAAGATTTATTGCCGTACGGTTCATGCAGGCTTTGCGGAGTTATCGTAGAAGTAAGAAAGGGATATTTTGCGGCCTGTTCCTTATATGCCGAAGACGGCATGAAAATTAAGACCGTTTCCGACGAACTTTTTTCTTTAAAAAGAACTTTAATGGAACTCTATCTATCCGACCATCCGAACGACTGCCTGACCTGTTTTAAAAACGGTATTTGCGAACTTCAAACGGCGGCGTCGTACTTCGGTTTAAGCGGATTAAGATTCAGGGGAAAAAGCCATCTAAATCTGCCTATCGACGATTCAAATCCTTATTTTTTATTCGACCCTAAAAGATGCGTAGTCTGCGCAAGATGCGTCAGAGCTTGTGCAGAAATTCAGGGTAATTTTGCTCTTACCGTTTCCGGAAGGGGTTTTAATTCCGTTATAAAAGCGGGATGGAGTAAAGAAAATAATTTTTTCGACTCCGAATGCGTTTCTTGCGGCGCCTGCGTAAAAGCTTGTCCTACGGGCGCGCTTATTGAAAAAAGCATTGCCGATTACGGCAAACCTTTTAAAAGCATACGGACGACATGCGGTTACTGCGGCGTCGGATGTTCTTTTAACGTCGAAACGAAAGGAGATAATATTATAAGGGCGGTTCCGGCGGACGACAGCCTTTCAAATTACGGACGCTCCTGCATTAAAGGCAGGTTTTCTTTCGGCTACGTCAAAAGCGCCGAGAGACTTAAGTATCCGCTTATAAGAGAAAATATCGGCTTGCCGCTAAGGGAGGTTTCGTGGGAAGAAGCTTTTGGTTTTATCGCCGAAAGATTTAAAAATATACAGCATAAATACGGGATTAATGCTGTAGGCGCAATCAGTTCGTCAAGATGTACAAACGAAGAAAATTACCTCATGCAAAAACTCGTCAGGGCGTCTTTTCATAATAACAACATAGACACTTGCGCCAGAGTTTGTCATCAGCCCACGGGTTACGGTCTCGGCGTAGCTTTTGGAACGGGCGCGGGAACGCAGGATTTAAGCTCCGTTTTACACTCGGACGTTATAATGGTAATAGGTTCCAATCCTACCGAAGCACATCCGGTAGTAGGTTCTTTTATCAGGCAGGCGGGACGTTTAGGAGCAAAACTTATAGTAATAGACCCAAGGAAAACCGAGGCTGCAAAGTCGCCGCACATTGCCGCCCGTTACCACTTAAGGCCGCTTCCCGGAACTAACGTAATACTTCTTAATTCTATAGCGCATTATATTTTAAAAGAAAATTTAATAAAAAAAGATTTTATAGAATCGAGATGCGACGAAGAATCTTTTAAACTTTGGGCGGATTTTATAATAGACGAATCGAACTCGCCGAAAGCCGCGTCGAAAATCAGCGGCGTTCCCGTAGAATATATAGAGGGAGCTGCCCGACTTTATGCGGAAGCGTCAGCCGCATCTATTTTTTACGGTCTCGGCGTAACCGAACATCTGCAGGGCTCTACAGGAGTTCTTGCCATAGCCAATTTGGCTATGGCGACGGGAAATATCGGCAGAAAAGGCGCCGGCGTCTCTCCTTTAAGGGGGCAGAACAACGTTCAGGGAGCGGCGGACATGGGAGCGGAGCCTTCGACCCTGCCCGGTTACAGGCATATTTCCGATGTAAAGACGAGAGCTTTGTTTGAAAAAATTTGGAACGTAAAATTAGACGATGCACCCGGCATGAGGCTTCCCGATATGTTAAGAGGCGGATTAGACGGCAGATTTAAAGGCATGTATATCATGGGAGAAGATATAGTTCAAACCGACCCCGACTCAAACAGAATAATTGAATCTTTAAAAAATATGGATACAGTAGTCGTTCACGATTTGTTCAAAACGGTAACGGCAGAATATGCACATGCCGTACTCCCAGGTTCATCTTTTTTAGAAAAAGACGGCACTTTTACCAACTGGGAAAGAAGGGTGCAGAGGGTAAGAAAAGTCGTAGAACCGGTAGCAGGCTTGCAGGACTGGCAGGTAATTGCAGGACTTTCAAAATCGATGGATTATAATATGTATTACTACAATCCTTCGGAAATAATGGATGAAATTGCAATTGCTACGCCTCAGTTTTCGGGGCTCAGCTATGAATTGCTGGATAAACAAGGCTCTGTTCAGTGGCCCGTCAATTCAGAAAATCCGGAAGGTACGCCTATTTTACACATGGAAAAGTTCGTGAGGGGAAAAGGCAGGTTTGCCATTACAAAACATATAGGTTCCAAAGATGCTATATCGGAAGAATATCCTTTTATTTTAACGACCGTAAGAAATCTTTACCAGTATAACTGTTCAAATAATACCCGCAGAAGTTTTAACAGTTTATGGTACGGACAGGACGTTTTGGAAATTTCTAAAGAAGATGCCGAAATTTTATCGATAGCGGACGGCAGTTTAGTTACTGTCAAAAGCAAAAAAGGTTCGGTTACGCTTCACGCAAAAATAAGCAAAAGAGTTATGAAAGGAGTAGTTGCCACCACCTTTCACTTTCCGGAACTTAAAACCAACGTTTTAACCAGCGAATACGCCGACTGGTCAACCGAAACCCCCGAATATAAAGTAACGGCAGTTTCCATAAGCAAAGCCGACGCGCCTTTTGCTTCAAGGAATTATAATCCTTTATTTAAAGGAGACGAAGAAATTAAATCGATGTTTTTAGACATCTGCAGGATTTTTGCCCCGTATCCTCCGGAAATTGCGGCGGAAGAAATTCAAAACCACGTTAATAGATACTGGGAGCCGTTTTTACGCAAAAAACTTTTTGAAATTTACTCCTGCGACGAAAGCAGTTTTAAAACCGCTATAAAAAAAGCTATAAGCTAAAATAAGATTTAACTACCCAAAATGCGGTTATTTTGCAGAATTTATCTTCTTTGATTGTTTTTTAATAATATCGAATTGCCAGGCAAGTTCAGTGATTATTTGGTTATTAGACGTGACTGTGATTTTCCCCAATAAATCTTCCCTATGTGAAATTATCCCTATAGATAATTCTTCGGATATTGCAAAACTGGCATACGGCAGCATTTTATCTAATTCGTTTTGGAAAACGTAAAATACATTAATATTGTTTTTTACTTGTTCCTCCATAATTTCTTTCATTTTGGTAAAATCGTCCTCATTCTTTAAAATAAATATTCGTTCGATATGAACGCCTCTTTTTGCCTGTCTGTAATTTTGTTGCGTATGTTCGGTAACATCCTTGCCGTATCCCCAATAAAACGGTTCTATAAGATTGCTTGCAACCTTAAACGACTGCCCTGGTTTTAATTCTTTCAATACAATTAATTTAGCGGCGTAAATATCGTGAAAAATAAAATCTCCGCCTTTTTCAGCCTGTTTTAAAAGGAGATGAATTTTTTCAAAATCTTCTATAGCTATTTTAGTCGGAATATCCGATTTTTTCTTTTTGAGTTTGTTATACAGCAGTATAGTTTCATTAATAGCGATTTGTTCCCCGAGGGAAAGCTCCATCGACGGAAAAGCCGCCTTTAATCTTTTTTCCAGATTATCGATGGCTATTACAATTTCCGCAAGAATAGCGGCTAATGCAAAAGCCAATACGATTACTATTTTTGTGGAAACGTTTAAATGGAAATATGCGCCTAACCAAAATGTGAGAACTATAAATAAAATGCCGAATATTCCTATTAACAGGCGCAAAAATATAACCCTCGACATTACATTGTTCTCTTAATATTAAATGCAAATATTTTCTTCATATCGTTCCTCCGGTTACCAAACAGTTTTTACGTTATATTTACATATATAATCGTCCGACGTAACTATCTTCATTTTTTCAACGGATGCCTGAGCTACTAACATTCTGTCGAAAAGGGTCTTTATGAATTTCAGGAAGTTTCGCAATTGCAAGGGCATGCGGAATCGTAATGGGAAGAGGGATATATCCGTATTTGGCTATGTTATCCAAAATAAATTTATTCAGGTCTTTTTTTAATTTCAATTTGCCTATAACTATTTTTATACTTAATTCCCATACCGAAGCGGAACTTAAATATATATTGTTTTTACCGTCTTCTATGATTTTTTTGGCTGCTGTCGATAACTTTATATCGTCGGATGCGAACCATAAAAATACATGAGTATCAAGAAGATAATTCATAGTTATTTGTAAAATTGATTTATAATTTTACTCGGCAATGGTTTGTCTATATCTTCAGAAAATTCGATATCTTTTTTGAATAAACCGGATATTCTGTTTTTTTTCTTATTTTCTATGGGTACGATTTTAACTAAAGGCAGTCCTGCTCTGCCTATTATTACTTCTTCCCCTTCCAAAACATCGTTTATGATTTTTGAAAGGTTAGTCTTTGCTTCGTATATATTAATTTCTTTCATAATTTATTTAAAATCGCATTTTAATTTTTATTTGCCGATATTAATTATTATAGACCAAGTCGTTAGTCAGGTCAATTAATTTTTAAATTTAAATAATAGCAACCGCCAACATTAAAATACCGAGTATAATTATAAACGTGCCCTGATAAATCCTCAATGTTTTAGCTGCGGAATTTTTGGAAATATAAGCGCCGGCTTTAGAGCCTATCAATGCGCCTATCCCTAAGGGTATAACGTAAACAGCAAGGTTAAACGGATTTTTGATGTAGCAAAAATGAATAAGTCCGCCGATTAAAGAAATAATCGCCATAATCGATATTATTGTCGAAAATGCAATTCTCGGAGGTATTTGCTCAACGGCGGTCAAAAAAGTTCCCGTTATTCCCCCTATGCCGATTCCTATAAATCCAGAAACTAATCCGGCTATTAAAGAAAAAAGGTTTATGGAAATAGGGCTTTTTATTTCGTAATCGTATATAGTTCCGTTCGTTTCTTTATGCTTTTTTCTAATATGTCCCCTAAAATAACCTTTACTTTTTATTTTGCTATTATTTAAAGTATCTTCAGCTTGTTTATAGGAATAATTAATTTTAATTGCCGCCTGTTTTTTTGTCGCAATCAGAGAAAATATTCCTATGCCTATTACTATTATCGAAAAAATCCATTTAAATTGGCTTGTCGGAATGTAATCGCTTAAAATTGAGCCTGCTATAATTCCTATCAGCGCAGGCACTAAAACCATTATGAAAAGATGCCTGTCAATAGCCCTGTCTTTGTAAAAAACGTATGAGCCTCCGGCAGTGCTTATCATTATCGTAAAAAGAGACAAGCCGCTTGATTTCAAAGGCGATAAATGCATATAGAATATAAAAAACGGAACTAATAATATTCCTCCGCCGATGCCTATAATATTTCCGACGATACCGACTAAAAGGGCGGTTATAAAAAGCGTGAAATATATAATAATCAGATTTAAAAAATACATATCTTATTTATTTTACGGCGTCTGCCGTCGCATTGTTTTCGTTATTTACTTAATTCTATCATAAAACCGCTTCTTTCTGCGACTTTTTATATTGTTTTATTTAAAAATTATATGATATAATCAAAATAAAAATTAATATTTATAGCTTAAATAAAAATTAATTTAATACTTACTTTGCTATTTTACTTTATAGCTTAAAATAAATATGTTTGATTTTAAAATAAAATTACATAGAAACTATCTGCCTGCTTATGCATCGGATCAAAAACTGTTTATACTTATTCAAATAGATTCCGAAAAAAACGCATATTTAGAAAATAATGATATTTTTGATGTTTATTTAAATATAAGTTTGGTAAAAAATGTAAAAATAAATCGTATATCGGGAATATACCCTATGCTGACAGAAATTGCTCTGTCTTCGACGCCCTTTTTTATCGGCAAAATAAATACTTTAGATGCTTATATATTTTTAGTAGAAATGGCAGTTTCCGAACATAAACCCGGCAGAGTTAAACTTTCAGAGATATATTTAATATATAATTCAGAAAAAGTTAAAGATGCTTCTAATATAATTAAAACGCCGTATGAAGAATTAATCGTAGAATACGTTAGCGACAACAATAGTCAAATTTACGGCACAGATAAAGAAGTAATGTATTACATTCAGCAACGAAATATATGCTTTATGATTGAGCAAGCAGAAAACGAGGTTGCGAAAAATGCTAATAAAGCAATAGATATTCTTAAATCTGCAATGAAAACGGCTACCGTTATAAACAACACTTCTATGACAATGATTTTGGACAAAGCCATAAAAGATATCGAATACAATAAAGCGTCTAAAAACGCTACTCTAAAAACATTAAAAACAGACGTTAAAACGCATACGGTGCGATTTAACAAAAACATATTTACAGACGAAGAAATAAAAAAAATAACCGGCGTTTAAGTGCTTATGTGCCGTTTAAATTTAAATTTTTATCTATATTTTTTTTAACGTCTATAATTTCATCCAAGCCTTTTAAAAAAGCGTCGAAGCAATCAGGATCAAAACATTTACCAGGTTTCATTTCTTTTTCCATTATGTCTACTGAATTTTCTACCGATAAGGCAGGTTTGTAGCACCTTTTATTAACAAGCGCGTCAAATACGTCAGATACCCTGCAAATTCTACCCTCTATAGGAATTTTTTCACCTTTCAGCCTGAATGGATATCCGCTTCCGTCAAAATTTTCATGATGTGAAACTGCAATTATTGCGCCGTCTTTTAAGATTGGAGAATCTGAGTCTTTTAATATGTCGTATCCAATATTGCAATGCATTTTCATCACAGTGTATTCGGAATCGTTAAGTTTGTCGGGCTTTAATATTATATTATCCGGTATTCCGACTTTTCCTATATCATGCATAGGGCTTGAATAAAATATCCTTTCTTGGCGAAGACTATCTAAACCCAAATTTTTGGCAATAATTTTTGAATAACTTGAAACTCTTGCAATATGATTGCCTGTATCTATATCTTTATATTCAGCAATAGACATAAGCATACTTATCGTTCTTTGTTCTGCCTTATAACTGTCGTCCAAGGATTTTTTGTAATATGATTCTATGGCAAATGTAGTATCTACAGTTATTTTTTTTTGAATCGAGTTTATTGTTCTAAGGGTATCTACTAAACCAAGGCCGATTTTTTGACAACATTTTAGGGCAAACGATGCAATGAGATTTGCGTAATAACCATATATAACAATATACATTGAAGGTGAAATGTCTATTATGCTATGTGCCAAACCAACCGCTATAGCGTCTTTAAAATAATTTTTATCATAGTTCATGTCAAAAAAAGCCCTTAAATAATCTGCATTATTTAACTTTAATTGTTCCAAAAGGTTTGCGTCGATAGTCAACTTTTCTTTTAATCCGTCAATTTGCGCAATACGGTTATAAAATATTTCGGATATTTCATCTGCCGAATTTTTCATACATGACTTAATTCTGACAAAATTATCTATATCTTCATAATCGAAGTTGATTACAGTATTTAGAAGATCAACTCTGTTCTGCAATAGCAGTTCATTGAGTTCGTCAATTCCTTTAGAAGTTAAACCGCAATCTCTTAAAATTTGTTTGAATCTGATATCGTTCATAACATTAATAATGTTAAATTGAGTTAAATTTATTTTTTAGTAATATTTTTATCTTCCAAAAAAATATGAAATTATTTAATTAATATTAAGTAAAATAACGGCAGGCAAAGCAATTCGTTAAGCAAAAACAGTTTTACGGACCACTTATGCAGGCGGTTAAATCCTTTTCTTTTCGGGTCGCTTTGCGGCGTTTCGTCTATCGAGCCCATCTGCTGTTTTAAAATATTTAATTTTTTGGAAATGAAGTTTTCGGAAAACAGCAGTATAATAAGTATTATTAAAGGAAGAACGAAGATGCTTAATACGGCGTCATTTTTTGCGTGTAATATATAGCCGGTAACTATCATTATAGCCTGAGTAATATATCCGAGTATAGAAAATTTGCCGAGAAGGGCGCCTACC
Source organism: bacterium (assembly GCA_021791295.1). Next base: position 15,409 of record JAJYWW010000191.1, read on the forward strand.
ATATTGCCGGCTTCATGTCTCGGCTTTAGCGTTTTAAAAATATAAGGTGCGGCTATATAGCCTATAAATATACTTGAACCGAAAAAAATCGACAAACAAAAAGAGTAAACATATAATAAAATATTTAAATACATTTGCTGCTCCAAAATTAATTATAATAATTTTAAAATCATGCTCAATTTATTTATGCTAAATTAATCTATTTATCTTTGAAATTTTAAAACGTTTAGCATAGGGCAATCGCCTTTGTTCGTTTTTTTTGCTTCGCATTGGAATATAAGGTTTTGAAGCTCTTTTCGTATAAGATTTAATGAATAAATTCTTTTATCGATTTCAGCGACTTTTTCCTGAGCCAGTTTTTGAACCCTGGCGCAGGTATTATTTTTGTCGTTGTCTATCGAAAAAATTTCAGATATCTGTTTTAACGAAAACCCTATTTCTTTCGCATGTTTTATAAAACGCAAAACTTCCACCGCCTTTTTCGGATATATCCTGTAACCGGCTTCGTTAGTTGCAGGTTTTTCTATTAATCCTATCCGCTCGTAATATCTTACTGTCTGAACGTTTAACCCCGCCTCTTTTGCCAACTGTCCTATAGTCATTTTTTATTTAGATTTATTTATTATTTTAAATTTTGCTATCAGCCTGAAATTATCTTTCTTGCCGTCGTTATAATCCGTTTTATAATAAAGGGTTTTGTCTAACATAGCCCTTTTCGATTTATATTTAAAAGATTCTATATTTTTAATTTCTTCTGTTTTTGACAGAAATAAATATATATCCGTACCGTTTTTTAAATCTATATTTTCTATTAAGCGGCAAATTTCTCCTGCGTTGAAAGCAGCACGCGTTACTATGGCTGATACTTCGCCATAATCTTTATAATTAAAAATATTAATATTTAAACATTTAAAATTGTTAAGTCCCAATTTTCTTGCAGCCGCTTTTTGAAAATTACACTTTTTTAGTACGGATTCTACGGAAATAATTTTTAGATCCGGCATTAATATTTCGATAATCATTCCTGGAAAACCGGCTCCCGAACCTATATCTAAAATATAACCGCCGGTATTTAAAATTTTTAATAAATATGAACTGTCTATAACATGCTTTTTAATAAAACCGTCGATATCGGTTACGGTTGTTAAATTTATTTTTTTATTCCATTCTAAAAGCTCTTCGTAGTATGAATAAATTTTATCGATTTTTTCTTTTAAATTTTCGATATTGTATTTATTGCCTGAAGGTAAAATGCCGTAAGTTAATAAATAATCGCAAACTCTATCGGTAAATATATCCTTTGAAGAAGTATAGTTCATAATTTAAATAATTTAAACGAATGTATATTATGCATAATATACAAATATAACAATCGTATTTATGTTTCACGTGAAACAGATGAAATATTGAGGAATTTTTGCATTATTTCATGTTTTTCTTCTTTGGATAATTGCATATCAGCCATATTAAACAATATCTGTTCTTCTTTATCTATATGTTCGGATAAAAGTTTAAAAAAAGCAAACCCGTCGTTTAAAATAGAATTATATTCTTTAGTGTTTTGATAACCTTTAATTTTAGATTTAAATTCGGAGGAAATTTCTCTGCTCTGTTTATGTTCTAAAAGCATTACGTGAATAGGGCCGGTTTCCGTTCCGATATATTTTCCCAGAACGGGAAATAGTCCATCTTCTTCTTTTTTAAAATGAATTTCTAAGTCTTTGTCTATAAAAGCAGTTATTTCGTTAAGCTGGTTTATTAAGTTATTTCTTAAACCTTCGGAAGTTACTTTACCGATTTTTTTTAAATATTCCTCAAGATTATTCAATACGCTTCTTACGATTTCATGATCGCTCTTTAAGGCGACAATAGGATCAATCGAAGAGGTTTCCATTATAATATCCTCCTATAGAATTTTAAGGTATCAGTTGCTGCTAAATAAGTTTATCTTTTGCTAATTTATTTGCGCGTACGACTATAATATAAATAGTTTATATAAATAATGATACATCAAAGATTATATTCTATCAATACTAATTACGCAGGCAATTAAATTTCATTTCATTTATACCGATTCTATAAATTGTGATATAATATAAATAATTTATTATTAAATTTAATTTGAGGAATTAAGACATGGCTGAAGTACAGGGCTGCGAACTTCCCGAAGATTTATATTACGACGTCGAAAAAGATACTTGGGCAAAACCTTTGGGCGATAATATCGTTATGCTTGGAATGACGGACGTTGCGCAAACGCAGGCGGGCAAGATACTGCACGTTACTTTTAAAAAAGTCGGCAGTATAGTTCAAAAAAGAGGTAATACCGCTACTATAGAAAGCGGAAAATGGGTAGGACCTATTCCGTCTCCGGTATCGGGCGAAATCATCGAAGTAAATGAAGCGCTTCTGAAAGACCCGCTTTTATTAAATTTATCTCCATATACCGATGCATGGGTAAGCAAAGTAAAAGCTTCTGACATAAACGAATTAAAAACTCTGCTTACAGGAAAAGAAGCCGTAGAAAAATACAAAGAAAAAATAATAAAAGATCAGATTCAATGCATGAGATGTTCAAGCCAGTAACAAGGTTAACTTTATAAATATTTTTATGGAGAACAAAAAAAACGACGTCATACTTCTCGTTTCAAAATGGTGCGAGGAATGCGTTCCTGCGGATAACGCTTGGAAAAGATTGGCAGAGGAGAGGAAGGATTTTAACTACAGGTCGTTAGACGTTTCGGAACCGGAGGGCAGAAGGCTTTCTATAGAGTTATACATAAGAAGCGTACCTTCGACAATAATTGACGGAAAACTTGCATTCGTCGGCATACCTACTAAGGAAGAGGCCTCGGAATTGATTGATTTGTCGTGATTGCGTTTAGATAACTTTAATATAAATATTTATTTAAAATCTTGGGAGTTTTAGAATGGCGAAAATAGCTATTATAGTATTAGAAGGACCGGCGCAAGAGGAGTCCGTCGCAAAAATAAGACATGCTATGATTTATTCCAAGGAGATAAAGTTATCCGGAAATGAAATAACGCTAATTTTTGACGGCAACGGCACAAAGTGGCTCGATATTATTTCAAACGAAACCTCTAAATTCGATTTTCTGAATAAACTTTTTAAAGAAATAACCGAAATGGGTATTATATATAAAGCATGCGGCTTTTGTTCCGCAAGGAAGGAAGTCAAAGAAAGCTTGTCCGCAAAAAATATTCAGTTTTTATCGGAGTTCGAGGGGCATCCCGACGTAGGAAAACTTATAAACGACGGTTGTCAAATAATCGTCATTTAAAGACTTTATAAAAATAAACATTATAATTTAAAACGGTGATTAAAAATGAAAAAAATAAACATAGAGGTCGGCGGCATGACCTGCGAACATTGCGTAGCAAGAGTTAATAAGTTTGTAAAAAACGTAAAAGGCGTAGTTGACGTTAATACATCATTGAAGGAAAATAAATCTTATATAGAGGCAAACGACGACGTATCGGTAGATTCTATAAAATCGGCTATAGACGATGCGGGTTATAAGCCGGGCAAATATGAAATTAAATAAAGATTATTAAATAAATTATAAATTCAGCAAATAACTTTTAAGATTAAGAAAGCAGTCTTTTAGTAATTCTTCGCTCTGTGAGGATTTGGAAAGCATTATGCAGCCTTCAAACGATGCTATAATGAAACTTGCAAGGCTTTTAACATCGGTGTTTTTATCTATTATTTTTTTTGATACGGCGTTTTCTAAAGCTTTTTCTATATAACCCCGCCATAAATCTATAACTTTGTTTATATATCTGGCCAAAATCTCGTCTTTTGCAGACAGTTCAAGCATTAAATTGCCGACGGGGCAGCCGTTTTTAGCTAATTTTTTTCCGTTTTTATTATAAATATCGTCGATAACTTTAATTATAGCGGAAATCGGATTTTCCGTATTGTATATACCGCCCCAATTGTCCGCGTAAGCGGGTTTAATGACTTCTTCTATTACCGCGGCGGCAATATCCCGTTTTGATTTAAAGTGATAATAAATGCATCCCTTGGTAGCGTTAATTTTATCGAGTATGTCTTGAATACCCGTGCCTTCATATCCTTTTTCCAAAAGAAGGTTGTACGCGGCGTTTATTATTTCTTCTCTTTTAAGCAATTTTAATTTCCTAAAAATGTCTAATCCGCTTTAATTTTAATTAGTTTTCAAATTATAAATTTAAAATAACTTTATATTAAGTTTGTTATAATTCTATAATTATATGCGGATTAGACATTAAAATAAACTAAAAAGTTATGGGCTGGTATCCGTCGGCCATAAATCCGGCTATTGCCTGCCCTGCGTGAACTAATTCCATTTTCTTGCTTGTCAAAATAGGAGCGATGCCGTATCCTTCGGCTATCGCAACGCATGCATGAGGTACTATATTATTGGCGAGAACCTGTTCATACGCTTCAAGTATTTCTTTGTCGTCCGTTTTAGCGATAAATTCTTCTCCCGGACCGAAAAATACGAGTTTCACGTCTTCAAATGCTCCGCTGTTTTTTGTTCTCCATGCAAAATTAAGCCCTACTTTAACTTTTGCGGAATCGTTGCCGCCCGATAAGATCATTACTAAAGCTTTTGCTTTCGACATAATAAATCCTCCTTTAATTATAATAAGTTTTGTTTTAAGCAGGCAATACAAACATACCAACCAGTCTGTATTATATATCGGTAATATAAAAATGTCAAATTAAATTTATTATGAATTTATTATAAAACGTAAAAAAATTTTAAAAAATAAAAAAAGGAGAGTTAAAATAGGTTTACAAATATAGAATATAGATTTCAAAATAATTCCCCGGCCGTTTTTTGAAATAATTGCAGAACGGTCAGGGAATTTTTAATTAAACGCAAACTGCGCTTATTTGCACTCCTTTCAGGAATAGCAAGAATCCTTTAAGCCATAATCTTTGTTAATTAATGAATAAAATTCTTCTGCCGGAATTTCTGCAAACATCGGCGCATCATACACTTTTTTCATAAAAGTCACCTCCTTTTGTTATTCGTTGTTATAAATATATTTTTTGTTTAAAAGCGTTTGAATTAATTTATCAAAGTCTTTTTTTGCTTCCTGATCAGTTACGTTAAATTCCTGCGTTATAGTTGACAATATATCTTCGTTAGTCGTGCTTCCGTCGCATAAAGATAAAATTTTATAGGATATTTCGTTAAGTTTATAAATATCGCCGTTTTCGTTATCAAAAAAAATATAGTACGTTTCGTCTTGTTTTATCGACACCGTATCCGAAAGTTTTAACATTGTATAATTCCTTTTTAAAATTGTATTTTTATATCCAGCACTGAGGGTCTTTTGAATTGAAATCGTGATTATAATAATAGCTTATTGCTTTGCATCCGCCGCATCTATCGGACTTAGCGCAATTATTACATTCGTTTCCGCCGTTCCTTTTTCTCAAATTCCATAAGATATCGGAATTATACCATACCTTAAATAGTCCATCCGTTAAAATATTTCCAAGCGGAAGATAAAGCCTTCTGCATGGAAGCATCGTGCCGTCATGCAATATACATAAGGACGATAAACCTATAGGACAA
>JAJYWW010000154.1 GCA_021791295.1 bacterium
ACGGATTCCGGAGGATTCCAAATTTTCAGCCTTGCAAAATTTGCTAAAATAAAAGATGACGGCGTTGAATTCATGTCGCATATAGACGGCGAAACGCACTTTTTTACGCCCGAACGGGTAATAGAAATACAGAGCGTTCTTGATTCCGATATAATGATGCAGCTTGACGTTTTTTCTGGACCCGGCGTAAAAAAAGAAAAGGCGGAAAAGGATTTAGAAATTACGCTGGAATGGGCAGAAAAATCTATAGAAGCTAAAAAAAATTACCGGCGGGATAATCTGCTTTTTCTTATAACGCAAGGTAATTTCTTTGAAAATTTAAGGGAAAAATCAGCGCGCGCGATGTCGGACTTAAACGCCGACGGCTATGCGGTAGGAGGTTTGGCGGTAGGCGAGTCTAAAGAAACTATGTTTAAAATGCTTGAAATTTCGGCATCTAATCTTCCTGAAAACAAACCCCGCTATCTTATGGGCGTCGGCACTCCTTCCGATATAGTTAATGCGGTATCGCTGGGCATCGACATGTTCGACTGCGTACTGCCGACGAGAAACGCCAGGAACGGTTTCATTTTTACTTCCGAAGGAACCGTAAATATCAAAAATTCGGCATATAAATCGGATACTTCGCCAATAGACCCCAAATGCGGGTGTTTTTGCTGTAAAAATTTTAGCGCGGCATACGTAAGACACGCTTTCATGAGCAAAGAAATCTTTGCGCAGAGGCTTTTAACCCTGCATAATCTGCATTATTATCAAGATTTAATCGCCAAAATTAGAAATGCCCTTAAAAACGGCGATTTTTGCGATTTATTAAAAAAATATTCATCTTTGTTTTGACTTTCTTTTAATATAAATATAATATATAAAATTGCGAAATAAATTTAAAAAAATAAAGCTAAAGGAGTTAGAATGAAAATTTTATCCGTTTTATCCGATTTATTAAATGTCTTAAAAGTTAAATCTGCTTATGCCGCAGGAAGCGCGCCGGCAAAAACGGGCGGCGGATGGGAATCGACGCTGGAAAGTTTTGCGCCGCTTATTGCCATAGTCGCTATTTTTTACTTATTGGTAATACTTCCCCAGCAAAAACGAACCAAAGAGCATAAAAAGATGATAGAATCTCTTAAAATAGGCGACGAAGTATTGACTACGGGGGGCATATTTGGAGTTATTACCGGAATAGCAGACCAGCTTTTTACTATAGAAATCGCAAAAGACGTTAAGATAAAAATTACAAAGAGCGCGATTGCTACCAAAACCGTAAATAAGCAGTAAAATATAAAAATATATAATTCGTAAACTTTCTAACAATAGTTTACCTATATTATATAATATATTTGATTTATTATTCATTAAATTTTTTAATATTAAATATTAACGATTATGTTTATGGTGAGGCTTGATGAAACCCGTTAAAACCAGAGTTATTTTAATATCGGTATTAATTCTGATATCCGTCTTTTCTATAACACCGTCCGTCTATCAAAATACGCCGGGATGGTGGAAAGCGGTAATAGGCAACGCCGAAATGCATCTTGGACTGGATCTTCAGGGAGGCGTTTATCTCGTAGAAAAAGTAGAAACCGGAAAAGCCGTGAAAGAAAAACTATACAAAGACTATGCCGACATAAAATCTTTCGTCGAAGCAAAAAAGATCGGAAAAACATCCGATTTAACTTTCAAAAATAATTATATAGTATTAAGCGGCAGTCTTATTAAGAATAAATCCGGCTTATCCACTCTTAAAAGATATATTAAAAACCACCATGTTTCGCTCAATTTATCCGGCGATACGATTGGTTTTAAACCTTCTGCGCTTTTATTGTATAAAAAAGAAGCGGTGAGCGGAGCCGTGGAAGTAATGAGAAACAGGATCGACCAGTTCGGACTCGTAGCGCCGAAAATAGCTAGACAGGGAAAGAATTTAGTAGTCGTGGAACTTCCAGGAGTTAAAAACGTCAAACAAGCTATTAAATTAATAGGAAAAACGGCAAGACTTACTTTTAAATTAGTCGACGACAAACACGATATAGTAAAAGCGTTGAACGGTAAAATACCCAAAGGCGACGAAATCTTATATCATATCAGATATAATAAGTACACTCATAAAACTACTAAAATACCCTACCTTTTAAATAAAACGGTATTGATGGACGGTTCCGCAATTTCAAGCGCCAACGTTCAGATGAATCAGTATAATCAGCCTGAAGTGGGAGTTTCTTTAAATTCGGCGGGGACCCTGCTTTTCGCAAAAATTACTACAAAATATACAGGAAAAAGGCTTGCGATTATATTAGACCGCAACGTTATATCCGCTCCGGTAATAGAAGAACCTATACTCGGAGGCAATGCGTCTATTTCGGGACATTTCACTATAGCGCAGGCAGATAATCTTGCAATAGCTTTACGTTCCGGCGCGCTTCCCGCTCCCGTTAAAATAATACAGAACAATACCGTCGGACCTACCCTTGGCGCAGATTCTATTCACGACGGAATACTTGCGGCGATAGTCGGCACCATACTTGTTATTCTGTTTATGGTATTTTATTATAAATTTTCCGGTTTAATTGCGGATTTTGCTTTATTGGAAAACGTGCTTTTTCTTATGGCGGCGCTTTCGCTTTTCGGAGCGACTCTCACACTGCCGGGTATAGCCGGCATTATACTTACCATCGGCATGTCGGTCGATTCCAACGTCCTTATATTTGAAAGAATTCGAGAAGAATTAAGGGAAGGGAAACCCGTCGTAATAGCTATAGAAAACGGATACAACAAAGCTTTTTTTACCATATTGGATTCTCACGTCACCGCTCTTATTACCGCCGCAGTCCTTTTCTATTTCGGTTCCGGTCCGGTAAAAGGTTTTGCGGTAACGCTATCACTCGGCATACTGATAAATCTTTTCACTTCGTTAGTCGGTACAAAAGTTATATTCGATATAATTTCTAACAAAAAAGAACTTAATAAATTAAGTATTTAACTGTTATAAATAAAAACGGAAAAGGAGTAAAAATTGGAATTTATAAAAAATACCCATTACAATTTTATAGGCAAAAGAAAATATTCCTTTGTTCTTTCGTCCATTCTGGTGATATTCGGCATTATTGAAATAATAACTATGATAGCCGGAACGGCAAGAATTGGGATAGATTTCACCGGCGGCTTATCAATGCAGCTCGCGTTCAAACATAAAATATCTATCTCGTCAGTGAGAAAAGTCTTGATACCGGCAGGCTTTAAAGACGTTAAAATCGTAAAAATAAAAGGAAAAAACGATATTATTATACAGACTAAAGCTATGGCAAAAGATTTAAACGCATATACCGCAAAAATTAAAAAAGTTATAAAAGAATCTTTTAAGAAAAATCCTCCAAAAGTAGTAAGCAGCGAAATGATAGGTCCTTCGGTAGGAAAAAAACTTGCCAAAGATGCCGTTATAGCAATTATTATATCTATAATCGCCATAATATTATATATAACTTGGCGTTTTGAATTCAGATTCGGTTTAGCTGCGGCAATAGGTCTTGGGCACGACGTACTTGCATTGCTGGGAGTTATATTTATCTTCCAGAAAGAGATAACTCTGCTGGTCATAACCGCCGTGCTTACGGTTGCAGGATACTCCCTTACGGACAAGGTGGTAGTCTTCGACAGAATAAGGGAAAATCTAAAAATAGAAACCGAAAAGGCAAAGCATATTGATTTAAAAGCTTTAGTTAATATAAGCATCAACGAGGTTTTGACCAGGACGGTGGTTACTTCCCTAACCGTAGTATTGGTCGTATTGTCGCTTTTTTTTCTCGGAGGCATAGTTCTTCACGATTTTGCATTTACTCTGCTTCTTGGGGTTTTAATAGGAACTTATTCGTCGATATTTATAGCAAGTCCGATTATGGTTATTCTAAACGAGAAACATTATAAGTAAAAGCGGCTATACATAAATCATTGAATTAAAATATGGAAAAAGAATATGTATCTAAATATTTAAAAGAACATTTGCCTTTATACCTGAGCATTACCGCATCGTCGCTTATATCCAAAAGAATAATTTCCCAGTTAAATTCCGATCCGTTCTATAAAGTAGAAAACCTCGAAAACGAAGATTGCGGCGATATCTTAAAAACCGGTTTATCCTCTTTTATAGATAACTATCTTAACCCGTCTTTAAAATATCTCAACGACCCTTTTCTTATATCCGATATGGATAAAGCCGTTAAGCGCATTATAAAAGCGCTTTTGGAAGACGAATCAATTTGCATATACGGCGATTACGACGTGGACGGAATAACGGCTACTTCTTTTCTGGTTTCTTTTCTGAGGGAATTAAAAAAAATATTAAAAAAAAACGCGGATGCCGATAACCGTTCCGTTTTTTATAAACTTCCGGACAGAATTAAAGACGGCTACGGTCTCGGTATAGACCCGATAGACGAAATATATTCGGAGATAAAAGATAAGGGCGGCAAACCGCTCTCGCTGATTATAGCGGTCGATCTTGGAATAACGGGCGTCAAAGAAGTTGCGTATGCAAATTCCAAGAATATCGACGTAATAATATGCGACCACCATGAAGTGCCTTTGAACGGAGAAGAAGAAATCCTTCCTCAGGCAATCGCCGTATTAAATCCAAAACGTAAAGGGGATAAGTTTCCTTTTAAATTTTTACCCGGAGTCGGAATAGCCTTTAATCTTGGAATTGCTATAAGAAAAATTTTAGTTAAAGAAGAATTGCTGGACAGCTGCCCTAACCTCAAAGATTATCTCGATATAGTCTGCCTCGGCATAGTAGCGGATATAGTTCCTATGTACGGAGATAATAGAATTCTTACCCGTTACGGACTGCAGATATTAAATGAAAACCCCAGACCAGGCATAAAAGAATTGAGACGTATATGCGGTCTCCATTTCGATAACGTAAACGAGTCCGACATAGCATGGAAAATCGCGCCGAAAATTAATGCGGCAGGCAGAGTCGGCGACCCTTCCGTAGCCGTAGAACTTTTAACGCAAAACGACCAAAAAACCGCTTTTAACCTTGCTCAGGAACTTGAATCTTTTAACAGAAAAAGGCAGCAGCTTGAAGACGCGTGCTTTACCGAAGCTATGAATTTAATAGAAGAAAAATCCAAAGTATCGGAAAAATCGCTTCCTATAATAATGCTAAAAGGCGAATCGTGGCACCCCGGAGTAATAGGTATTGTTTCATCCAAGATTTCCGATTATTTCAAAAAACCGGTTTTACTTCTTACGGGCTATAAAGAAAAAGTGTATATAGGTTCCGCCAGGTCATGCGGAGATATAGACATATACGCTTTTTTAAAACAATACGAATCTTTTTTTATAAAATTCGGCGGACATAAAATGGCTTGCGGACTGACTTTGAAAAAAGGCTCCGATACCGAAAATTTTATCGCAGCGGTCGTAAATAACGCTCCCGAATATAATAAGACGGAAAACAACGGCGATCTCAAGCCGGATAAAACTGCATCGCTATACCGTTACGACGAAGAAATAGATATAGAACTGCTTTCCGGCAGAGAACTGTCGGAAATAATAAAAATAATATCCCCCTGCGGACCGTTAAATGAACAGCCTAAATTTTTATTGAGAGATATTAACCTCTTAGATATAAACAGACGTGAATTCAAAAACAAAAATTCTAAAAACAAGGGCTATTTAAACTGCTATTTTACTCTTAATATTTCTATAAATTCCATTGATAAGGAAAAAGATGCGGTGAAACACAAGGCTATGGTATTCAACAGGCAGAAATCTATAGTGGATATTTTAAACAACTGCGTAAACTGTACGGACAATGCAATAAAAGTGGATGGTATAATATTTGAATTATTTAACGGCTATATAAAAATACTTGATTTTATCTAGCAATGCACAGACATTCGATTTTAGGCGGTTAACCCGTCCCGTTTTTTAAATCTCCATATAAAAGAAGATATAATAATGCTGATTTCGTACATGGAGTAAAGCGGTACGGCTATAAAAAACATAGTCACTATATCGGCATGAAATGCCGCTATTATAAGACTTATAAGAAGCGCATATTTTCGGTATTTTTTTAAAAACTTAGGCTTCAATATGCCTGCAAGGGAAAACAGAGCTGAAACAAGCGGCAGTTCGAATATTAAACCGAATATAAGACCAAGCCTCAGCGCAAAATTAATATAATGCGTCAGGTTTATTAAGGGCGAAAGATTCGGGCTTTGATAGCTTAATGAAAAATTAATAACTGCAGGCCATATATAAAAAACCATAAAAATTACGCCTGAAATAAAAAAAAGCGTACCGAAAAATAAAAAAGGTAAAAGATACATTCTTTCTTTTTTTAATAGCCCCGGCTTTATAAACTGCCAGAACTCAAACAGAATAAAAGGAAACGCAATCATAAGCCCCAGAATAAGAGAAACCTTAACCTGCATAAAAAACGGCTCAAGCGGTTTTGAATAGTGCAGAATATGTTTTTGAAATTTTTTAGGAGTTTTATTTAGTCCGAACGAATAATAAACGTAAGGTACTTTTTTCTTTATAACTTTTTTTGCATATCCGGCAAAATACGTGATATATGTCGGCTTCTCTAAAGGAGTTTCTATAATATTTATAGCCTTATACGATAAATGCCATGAAAAACCCATACAGATTACTATTGCTATAAATACATAAATAATTCTCTTTCTCAGTTCGGAAAAATGTTCGACGAAAGACATTCTTCCAACTTCGTTAAGTTTGGAAGATTCTTTATTTTTATTGTTTTTATTCGGCATCTATCTTCTACAACTATAACGTTTAGCAAAAAACAAGCAAGTTTTAAAATAAGAGGATAAAAAAACGATAACGATGATAAATTTTTAACACGGAGCAGGAATTCAATTCCGGCACCGTGTTAAAAAAAGGTGGAATTGCAAAACAAAACCGCCCATAGGTATAAACCGTAAATTAAACTTTGATTTATATGCTCGGACTCCAAATTGCGCTTTTAAATTAAGACAATACTTTATTAAAAAGCTGTTTTTGGCGGCTTAAATGCATATTTAAGATTTCTGGACGTAAAATTTGAATTTTCCGCCTTCTTCGGAAGATTCCAGCAGTTTGTTTCCTGTCCTGTTGCACCAAGCCGTCATATCATTTTTTGAACCGGGATCGGTAGAGATTACCTCAAGAACCTGCCCGGAAGACATGGTGTCGATTTCTTTTTTTGTTTTGACGATAGGAAGAGGGCATGATAACCCGCTCGCATCAAGTGTTTTGTTTGACGATACTGCCATAATGTTACCTCCTTATAAATATAAAATAATTTTGCATTATACATCTTTACGAGTAAATAAACGAAAATGTATAATACTTAGATTTATTTAGCTTATTACTTAACGAAAAAAAAGTCAATAAAGATTTTTATATCATTTTTTTAAAAAACTTTGTTATAATTTATATATTATGAATTTCAGCATTTTAATATTTATAGCCGTATTTTCCGTTGCAATAGTAGAACTTAGCGAAGTATCGGCGATAGTTTTTATAGTCGGTGAAGATATCGGGCTTTCCAGCGCATTAGCCGGTGCGCTGATAGGATTCGTCGGGACGCTGTTCGTTCTTTTCATAGGCGGAGTAACTATAATCCAAACAGTTCCTATAACTACAGTCAAATTAATAATAGGCGGAATACTTTTAGCCGTAGGCTTATACTTTTCGTATAAACTGATAAGTTTTGTATTTTATTTAACTCCGTTTTCAAAAAAAATAGGGGAAAAACCGCTTTTTAAAAAAGCGGAAAGCGCTATGGTAAAACATCAAAAATGCTCTTTTAAATCGTTTGTAGTTGCCCTAAATGCCGTAATAATAGAAGCATTCGAAGTAGCGGTGGTGGCGGTTCCTTTTGCCGTTACCGACAAACAGTGGCTTTCGGTAATAACTGCCCTTGCTTTAAGTTCTGTCGTAGTTATACTTTTGTCTGTTTACTTAAGAAAATATTTTAAGAAAATACCGTCGCACTGGATAAAAGGGCTGGCGTCCGTTCTGCTCTTGAGCTTTGGAATTTACTGGGGTTTGCAGGGATTTAACGTAAATATGGAAGACGATTATCTTGCGCTGATTATAGCTGGAATAGGAATAATTTTATTTATGCTTGCTTTTATATTCGATAAAATAGGCTATGCCTCTAAAAGCAGGAAAAAGATATAATCTTAAAGTGTCCCGCTACTTTTTATTTTTCGGCGGAAAAAACAAAGTTACAACCTGCCCTTCTTTGCCGGGCTTTCCGATATCTTTGCCGTTATAATTCAATATAATACCGCCGGCGTTTCCTATCTTAATCCTTAATCTCCTGTTCGCATTCCAAGTCTTAGACTCTTTAGGATAAAGCATTGATGTTTTTGTGCGTCTTTTGTCTATTTTAACCGCTACCCACGTTTTTTTCACTATTTTTGCTTTTAGCAGTATGCGGTATTTCTTTTGAGAACCGTTTATATTTTTGTCTATTTTTTTTTTAGAAGTATTTGCTGAGGATGACAAACTATGTCGTATTGACACCCTATGCGTTTCTGAAGCTCTTAATGTTTTTATATAGCCGTATAATTTTAACGAAACATAAGATAAAATAATAATTAAAATTCCGCCGAATAATACGAATAAAAATTTTCTGCGGAAACTTTGTGATCTCTTTATTTCTTCTTTAAATTTTTCTCCGACTATATCTTCGACCGCTTTGCCGGTAAAATTGCTTTTTAATTCCGATTCCAATAAAGAAACCGCTTTTTTTTCATCTGCATTTACCGTTCTTGCAAGAAGTTTAACGTATCCCTTAAGCAGCTGCGGCGAAGAAAAGAAGGAAAAATCGTCGTTTTCTATAGCTTCTATATAAGACGCATTTATTTTGGTTATTTTTGAAATTTCCGCCGTTTCAAGCCCGCAAGACTTCCTGCTTGTATTTAGATATTCTCCTACGGTTTCGTAATAGGAATCTTCGTTTTCCATAAATATGCACTCTATTTATTTAATAAGATAAGGATTTTTTTAATATATTTTAAAGATTTTGCTCCGTATTTATCGGCCTTATCTGCATTATACGCCAAAGAAAATATATATTTTGCTTTATTATATCTTTTTTGTTTAAAATATATCAAGCCTTCGTAATATTTTGCCGGGATAAAAAACATGTTCGCATCCAATGTTTTCTTAAAATAATACAGCCCTGCGGGCAGATTATTTTCTAAAAGCATACATTTTCCCAAGTAATAATAAGCCAAAAAATAATGTTTATCGAGAAGCATAGATACCGTCAATATTTTTTCCGCTTTTTTAATTTTATTTTCGGCAATATATATTTTGGCAAGCTGGGTATAACTTTCGTAAGGTTTGTTATAAAAAGGATTTTTTAATGCTTTTTTTAGGAATATTTTTGCCTGCCGGTAATTTTTCTTTTTTATGTATATCAAACTAAGATTATAATATGCATCCGAAAATTGAGGATTTATTTTTACGGCTTGCTTAAAGTTTTTTACGGCTCTGTTCTCGCGGGCGGTTTTCATATATATTATGCCTATGGCGTTATAATTTTTAGCGGAATATGGATAAAGCATTTTCGCCCTTATAAATTCCTGCATTGCTTTTATATAATTGCCGTTCTGATAAAAACCTACGCCGAGCCTGTAATAAAGATTTGATTTAAGTTTGTTTTTTTTAGAAACCGCCGACATGCCGCAACCGGACAGCAAAGGAAAAATTACCGCAGCAATTAATAATAAAACCGCAAACTTTAAAAAGCTTTTTTTACCGATGTATTCCATAATAAATAAGATGAATATAAAAAATTAAAAGGTTAATTAAATTTAATTAAATAAATAAAAATATAACTGCGGGAATGTTTATGCGTTAAGTTCTTCAAAATAGGTCATTTCCCTGAATTTTTTAAATCTTTCTTTAATTTCGCCCATCCGTATAGTCAAAAATCTATTTACGGAAAAACCTTCGACGGCAAACGAAGCCATAATATTTCCAAACACGAGCGCTTTTTTAAGATTTTCAAACGACATATCTCCAGTATTATCCATATAACCGAGAAAACCGCCGGCAAAAGAATCGCCGGCTCCCGTAGGATCGACGACGTTTTCCAAAGGATATGCCGGAACCATAAAAAATTTATTTTCAAAAAACATGGTGGCGCCGTATGCTCCCCTTTTTAAAATCAATATCTTTGCGCCGTATTTAAAAATAGTTTCGGCGCAGTCGAAAATTGAAGATTTACCGGTTAAAAGCCTTGCCTCGGATTCATTGATTATAAATATATCGGTTAATTTAAGAACATTTATAAGTTTTTCTTTTTTACCGTTTATCCAAAAATTCATAGTGTCGAGAGCCGAAAGTTTCGGAGAATTCATCTGTTTAAGCGCATCAAACTGTATTTCCGGATCTATATTTGCAAGAAATATCATGTCGTTTTTAGAATCATGAGGAACGACCGGTTTAAATGAAGAAAATACGCCGAGTTCGGTCATTATAGTTTCGGGGTCGGACATATCGTAACCGTATCTGCCCTTCCACCTAAAAGTTTTGCCGTCCTCGGTCTTAATATTTTTAATATCTATAGCCCTGTTCTTGAAAACGTTTAAGTGTTTTTTGTCGAAATCATTGCCGACCGTTCCAATAATTTTTACGTCGGTTAAAAACGACGCCGCCATAGAAAAATATGTCGCCGAACCGCCGAGGATATCTCCGGTTTTTTCGAAAGGCGTTTCGATGTCGTCAATTGCTATGGAACCTATAACGGTAATTGCCATAAAATTTCTCCATTATCCATTAATTAATATTTA
Source organism: bacterium (assembly GCA_021791295.1). Next base: position 10,821 of record JAJYWW010000154.1, read on the forward strand.
AATTATTGTCGGCATTGCATCACCGCCGCACATAATTTAATTACGGCACTAATTTAAGTAAAATCCGACTCGTTAAATTTTGCTTTTGTTACTTTTTTGTAACGGGAGACTGCACTCCGTACCCCTGCTTTGCCGCTAAATATCCGGTGGTCCCCGCAAGTCCGCCTACCACCAAAAGCGCGCATCCGCTTAAAAAATTAATTGCGGTTAAAAGCATAAATGCAAGAACCGCAAGTTTTATTTTTTTCATTAAATAGCCTCCTTCCTCTGTAAAATTATTATTTATATTGAAATAAATAATTAAAATTAGTAGAATATAATAAAATTTTTTATATATTCTAATATATATAATATATATTTTAAAATCAAATTAAAATAAAAAGGTATTCAAATAATGCAAAAAACTAAGTATGCCCTTATTTCCGTTTACGATAAAACACAAATAACGGAGCTTGCGACGCATTTAGAAATTGCGGGTTATACGATAATAGCAACAGGAAATACTTATAAGTTTTTAAAATCGGCCGGAATTACTAAATTAAAAAAAATTGAAGAAATAACCGGTTTTCCCGAAATTTTGGACGGAAGGGTTAAAACTCTGCATCCTGCCGTTTTCGGCGGCATATTATCCATAAGAAACAACGAAAGCCACAGGGACGATATGATAAAAAACGGAATAACCCCTATAGATTTCGTAATAGTAAATCTTTATCCTTTCAAGGAAATGAAAGACAAAGATATAACATTCGACGAAAAACTCGAATTCATAGACATAGGCGGCGTTTCACTTTTAAGGGCGGCTGCAAAAAATTTTAAAGACGTGACGGTGGTAATTAATCCTTCCTTTTACGAATATATTATTACTTTGCTTAAGAATAAAGAAGAAATTCCGTTGGAACTTAGAAAACTTTACGCATATGAAACGTTCAAACTAACCTCGGAATATGATTCGGCTATAGCCGGCTTTTTAAATCAGGATGCCGAATCGCAATATTCCGCCGTCAATACAGATTTTTACAAAGAAAATACTGAAGAAATTAATATAAACATAAAAAAAAATTTTAATCTAAGATACGGCGAAAATCCGCATCAAAAAGCTGCTTTTTTTTCAAAAGACCGTTCGATGCCTTTTGAAAAACTTTCAGGCAAAGAAATATCTTATAATAATTTATTGGACATCGATTCTGCCCTCGGAATTATTAAAGATTTTGAAGGACATAAGAAAAAAGATTTTTTTTCCGCCGTCATTAAGCATACCAATCCATGCGGAGCCGCTTTAAGTTCCGTCTCTCAAAAAGACGCCTTTTTAAAAGCAAGAAAAACCGATGAAGTTTCTTCTTACGGCGGCATAATAGTATTCAATAAAAAATTAGATAAAGATACCGCTCTCGAAATTAAACCTTTTTTCGTGGAAATAATACTGGCTCCTGATTACGACGAGGAGGCATTAAATATACTCGAAACAAAAAAGAATACTATAATAATCCGTTACGACAAGAAAATTACCGAAAATTATAGAGGGTATCCGTCTCTGAGAACGGCTTCAGGAGGAATATTAGTACAAGAAGCAGACGATATATCGGACGATGCGTCTAATTTCAAAACTGTAACCCATGTTAAAATGCCGGAATCGGTATTAAACGACCTTTTGTTCGCCTGGAAAATTGCAAAACACGTTAAATCTAACGCTATAGTATACGCGAAGAACGGTGCTACCGCCGGCATAGGGGCAGGACAGATGTCCAGAATCGACAGCGCGATTTTTGCACGCGAAAAAATGAAAAATGCATACGGCGAAATAAAAAATTTCGTTATGGCATCGGACGGCTTTTTCCCTTTTAAAGATTCGGTAGAGTATGCCGCAGAAATAGGCGTAAACGGGATAATACAGCCGGGAGGCTCTATCAGAGACGAAGAAGTCATAGAAGCGGCAAATAAATTTAATATTCCTATGGTTTTTACAGGTATCCGGCATTTCAAGCATTAAATTATTTACGCAAATTGTTGAATTAAAAAAGAAAAATGAAAATATTAATAATAGGCTCCGGCGGCAGGGAAAATGCTATAGCCTATGCCGTTAAAAAATCAAAAATAGAAACCGAAATTTACTGCGCGCCCGGAAACGGCGGAATCAAAACCTTTGCCGTTAACGTTCCTATTAAACAGGATGATGTAAAAGGGCTTCTTGATTTTGCTTTAAAAAATAAAATAGATTTAACGGTAGTAGGTCCCGAAATACCTTTATCGCTTGGCATTGCCGATGAATTTACGGCGGCAGGGCTTAAAATATTCGGACCGAATAAAAAAGCGGCGCTTTTAGAATCGTCGAAAAAATTTTCTAAAGATTTTCTTAAAAAATATAATATTAAAACCGCCGGATACGAATCTTTCGACGATTTAAACGAAGCCGAAAATTACGTTAAAAATAATCCGCATCCCTTAGTCATAAAAGCAAGCGGACTTGCCGCAGGAAAAGGCGTTTTCATTTCAAAAGACCCCAAGGAATCCAAAACATTACTGAAATCTATTTTTATAGACAAAATATTCGGCAAAAGCGGAGAGACGGTCGTTATAGAAGATTATTTAGAAGGGTTTGAACTTTCTTATATGATAGTAACGGACGGAATATCGTATAAGCCGTTAATTACGAGCATGGATTACAAAAAAATCGGAGACGGAGACGCAGGAGAAAATACCGGCGGCATGGGCGCCGTTACGCCGAACCCGTATGTTTCCAAAGACTTAATTAATAAAATAAACAAAAACGTCATAGAACCGACGCTGGAAGGATTAAAAAAAGAAGGGATAAAATATAAAGGGATACTTTACGCCGGGCTTATGATCAAGGGCGAAGATATTTACGTTCTGGAGTTTAACGTAAGATTCGGAGATCCTGAAACTCAGGCTGTACTTATAAGGCTTGAATCCGATATAATAGAACTGTTTTTAAGCGTAGTAAACGAAAATTTAAAAGATTATAAACTGATTTTCGACGATAATAAGTCAATATGCCTCGTTATTGCTTCAGGCGGATACCCTAAGGATTATAAAACCGGATACGAAATAATTTTCGATAAAAGTCTTCACGATACAGGACTTATCGATAAAAACGGCCTAGAATACTATATTTTTCACGCCGGAACAAAAATAACCGGCGGAAAATACTTAACCGACGGCGGCAGAGTTTTAAACGTCTGCGCAAAAGGTAAAGAAAAAGATATAATACAAACGGTTTACGGTATTGCGGAAAAAATAGATTTTAAAGATAAATATTACAGGAAAGACATCGGAAAAACTTTAAATTAATTTTTTAAGCGATAATCGGCAAATAATCAATCAGTATAATTTATGCCTTTACTTAAATTTAAACCTCAAGTGCTGTTTAATCTTTTAATAAGTATTTTAACCGGCGTTTTTGCGCAGTTATCCATGAAATACGGAATGATAAAAATTAAAGGTTCGACAGGAAGTTTAGGCGGCAAAAGTTCTGCATCGGCATCGCCGGTACATCCGTTAAAATACAAAAAATATGCCTTAATATTTAAAGCGGTAAAGATACTTGCTGTTATTTTTATGAACAAGTTTGTTATATTAGGAATAATTCTGTATTTAATTTCCATGTTTTTCTGGATAAAAACGCTTTCTAAAATAGACCTTTCGGTCGCATATCCTTTCGTCAGTATCGGCGTCGTATTGACGGTAATACTTGCCGCCGTTGAGCTTGACGAGCCGGTTCCTTTAATGAGATGGGCCGGAATTTTTATCACCCTTTGCGGCGTTTACGTAATAGTTTCGTCCCACGAAGACGGCGAAAACCATAAAAACGAAGAAAAATAATTAGAAACAAACAAAGCTATAAATTTTTAAATAAAGTATATATTATAAATATTATAAAGAATAAAGTATGGTAAAAATTTATGAATTCGACGCATTAACCGATGAAGACTATGATTTAATTAAAGAGCATCTTGAAAATTCCGGCATAATAATATATCCGACCGAAACATCTTACGCAATAGGCGGAAATGCTTTGAACGACAATGCGGTAAAAAAAATCTATAGTTTTAAGGGCCGTAATTTTAAAAAACCGCTCCCCATATTGATTAAAGATTTAAAAATGCTTATAGATATTGCCGAGTTAAAGAGAGCGGAAGAAAATTTAATATCAAAATTTTGGCCGGGGCCTCTTACGATTATCTTTAAATTAAAGAAAAAGATATTTTCAAAGAATCATCTATTTACTGGAGGTTTAGACTCGGTAGCCGCAAGAATTTCGCCGCATCCTTTCGCAGAAAAAATTTTCGAGAAAATCGACTTTCCTTTAATTTCTACGAGCGCAAATTCATCGGGTAAAGACAGTTTTTCGGATTTTAACGAACTGAATAAAATATTTTTATCCGGCATTCCCGAAAAAAACGGCGCAAATATTATAGCGGTAAATGCCGGAGAGCTTGCAGGCGGTTCTTCTACGATAATAAGATTAGTTAAAAACGGTAAAAATATAGAAGTCGTCAGGGAAGGAGAAAACAATATAAAAAAAAGGCTTATGTGCTCTATTAAAAATAATTAAACCAAATAATAAAATAAAAGAGGTAAAAATATGAAAAACGGCGAAAATTTAGAAAATAAAACGGATATTCTTGGAATAATAGGCGGAAGCGGATTATATCAAATGGAAGGCCTGACTAACGTCAGGGAGGAATCGGTAGATACGCCTTTCGGAAGTCCGTCGGACAAGCTGGTATTCGGAGAAATAAACGGTAAAAAATTAGTTTTTTTGCCGAGACACGGAAAAGGACACAGAATTCTGCCCTCGGAAATAAATTACGCAGCTAACATATATGCATTGAAAGTTTCCGGCGTGAAAAAAGTTATTTCCGTCAGCGCCGTAGGAAGCCTTAAAAAAGATATAAAACCTGGAGATATGGTTATAGTCGATCAATTTTTCGATTTTACCAAAAATAGAAAAAGCACTTTTTTTGGAGACGGCATAGTAGCGCATGTTTCGATGGCGGAACCGGTCTGCCCCTTTCTGCGCAGAATATTAATAGAATCCTGCAAAAATCTTAATATCGTCTGCCATGAAGGAGGCTCTTATATATGTATAGAAGGACCTCAATTTTCAACGAAAGCTGAGTCTTTTTTTTATAAAAATAACGGTTTTGACGTCATCGGCATGACTAACGCCACTGAAGCCAAGTTTGCCAAAGAAGCCGAATTATGTTACGCAACGATAGCTATGGCTACCGATTACGATTGCTGGCACGAAGAAGAAGAGAACGTTACCGCCGATATGATTATTAAAATTCTTATCGAAAATGCGGAAAAAGCCAAGAAAATCATTAAAGAATCCGCATCTAAAATAGACTTTGCGAAAAAAGGTTTATGCTCCTGCGGTTCGTCGCTGCGCCAAGCCGTCGTAACGGCAAAAAAAGACGTCCCCGACGAAACTTTAAAAAAATTGTCTATATTTAATTTATACGATTAATAATTAAAAACAAAAATAAAAAAAGGGGATTAACTTTATGGATGTTTTGATTTTAACCGGCTCTAAAAACGATTTAGGCGACGTAGAAAACGCCGCACAGACTCTTAAAAAATTCGGGATTTCATACGAACTTCATGTATCGTCGGCGCACAGAACTTTAAAAAGAACCATGGAGCTTGTAGAATCCGCGGAAAAAAAAGGCGCAAAGATTATAATAGCGGCGGCGGGTATGAGCGCACACCTGCCGGGCGTCGTAGCGGCAATGACTATTCTTCCCGTAATAGGCGTTCCTCTTGACGCCTCATCCCTCAACGGATTAGACAGTCTTATGTCCATAGTCCAGATGCCGGGCGGAATACCGGTCGCTACGACGGCAATAGGCAAAAGCGGATGCGTTAATGCCGCCCTTTTAGCCGTATCTATTCTTGCCTTATCGGATAAATCTCTGTCGGAAAAATTAAAACAGTACAGAAAAGATATGGCAGACTCGGTAATTAAAGCCGACGAAGAGATTAATAAATAAGGTTAAGGAATAACGGAGATAATTAAAAACATGAAAAATACAATCGAAAAAAGATTTGCGGAAGCAAGAGCGCTCTTGGAGCTTACTTCAAATAGCGAAGAGATTTTAAATACGGTTGAGGACATATCTAAAACCATTATCTTCGCGTACGGTAACGGCGGAAAAGTTTTTATCGCCGGTAACGGCGGGTCGGCGGCGGACGCCCAGCATATTGCGGCGGAGCTTGTTTCGAGGTTTTACAAAGAAAGAAAAGCTCTCGCGGCGGAAAGCCTTACGGTTAATACGTCAAATCTCACGGCTATAGCAAACGATTACGATTTTTCGGTCGTTTTTTCGCGCCAGCTCGAAGCAAACGCACGCAAAGGCGACGTCTTCTGGGGAATATCGACTTCGGGCAACTCCAAAAATATTTTAACCGCAATAAACACGGCAAAAAATATAGGCATGCAAATAATCGGTTTTACCGGCGGAAACGGCGGAAAAATGGCCGAACCCGGAATGTGCGGCCATCTTATTAAAATTCCGTCTAAAGATACGCCCAGAATCCAGGAAAACCACATTTTAATTGCCCATATAATATGCGAATTGGTCGAAAACAGCCTTTTTTAAAAAATTAAAACAACAAAATTAGGCATGCTGGCTGTCCGCAAAACTTCTTGCGTCAAACAGCGACGAATAAAGCTTCATCGCATACATATCGGTCATGCCGCTTATGTAATCGGCGCACATTATTTGGAAAGCGGGATTACCGTTTTTATCTTTCCCGAAAGAATCGTAAAATCCGAACTCGTAAAGTTCCTGAAAGTCGTCGGGATAAAGTTTGATATTATTAATATCGGAAAAAACGGAAAAAAGCTTTCTTACGATATTTTCCGCCTTATACCTGTTTAGAAGAATTTCCCTGTTTTCCATAACGAGCCTGTAAGAAATCTGCTTGAGGGCGCTTATTTCCAAATCGACTCCGTTTTTCCATATCAAGCCGAATTTATATGAATCGTCGTTATAATCCAAAGGCATATCGAGTAAAAAATTATCCGATTTAGATTTTAATTTTTTAACTGCGTCTTTTCTTTCTTCTAAATCTATATTTAAAATAAACTTTGAAATATAGTTGGAAAAAAACTCTTTAAGGTCGGTCTTGACTTTGATGTGATGCATAGTCCGGTCTTTTGATTCGTATTTATCGGCTGTTTCGCCATACATAATATCATCTTTGCCGGAATCCGTCCGTCTTTCAAATCCGTCGTTTACCGGAATATTAAAAATATTCCTTAATTTAAAAAAGAAATCGTCGACCCGTTCGGTCATGCTATTGATAGTATCGATTGAATCTTTAGCAAACCGCCTGCTTTCTTTAAGATATTTGTTTACTTTAAAGCGGCCGCCTATGTCTATCAGCTTAGACTCTACCCCGTCTTCTATGTCGTGCGTGGCGTATGCGATATCGTCTGCGGCGTTTAATATCTGGCATTCCAAACACCTTGAAAATTCAAAAAATTTATTTTTGGAGGTTTTATTTTTTTTATCGTTAAAAAATGCTGAATATTTATTTAAGTAATTTACAAAATCTATTCCGTGAAGTTTTTCGAGTATAAATATATCGCCGTCGTAAATAAAATGCTTTTCTTTATCGGACAGGGAATACGGCATCTTATATTTTAAAATTCCGTCCATGGTCTTAAGGGAAGGATTAATCCCGTATATTTTATTGTTTTTGGAGTCGTAAAATTTTTTTTCCAAGAAATTAAGAATCCTTATGTTTTGGGCATTAGCCTCGAATCCAAGTTTCCCGTCCGTAGCTTTCTTTAATTCCTCGTTTATAATATATTCGCCGAGGTGGCCGAAAGGCGGGTGTCCTATATCGTGAGCCAGCGAAACTGCTTCGATAAGGTCTAAATCTATACTTAAACCGTATTTTTTATTCAAAATAGACGTTAATGCTCTTGCTATTTGCGATACTTCGAGAGAATGGGTAAGTCTCGTCCTGTAATAATCCAGGGTAAAAACTCCGAAAACCTGGGTTTTATTCCTCATCCTCCTGAATGCGCTGGAATGAATTATTCTGTCCCTGTCTATTTGAAAAGGCGACCTTACCCCTTTTTCCTTTTTTTCCTTATCGGCATATCCGTAATCAAATACTCTTTCTTCTATTGTCCTTTCTTCTGACATCAAGCGCCGCCTCCGCTAAAAATTAAAATTGCTATAATAAATAAATCAATCCGGCAGACTGTTTTACCGGCATTTTTTAATCTTGCATTTATATTTAATTAAATATATACTATTCACACATTTTTGACAAATAATATCGGAGGAACAGCTTATGAAAAATACTGATAAAGAAAATAAAGACGAACACTCATTTTCAAAAGCAGAAATAGAATCGGCAAAAAAAGTACTAATAAAAATGAAAAAAGATATTTTTAAGGAAATAGACGCCGGCATCAAAGAAGGTTCGTCTAAAGATTCAACGGAATACCGCGGCGACAATTACGACATCGCTTCCAGCGAAAGAGACCGCGAACTTATGTATATGCTTGGGGACAGAGAAAGAAAAAAAGTGAGGGAAATAGATAATGCGCTTTTGAAAATTAAAGAAGGGACTTACGGAGTTTGCGACGAATGCGGAGAACCGATTTCTAAAAAAAGATTAAAAATCATACCTTATTCCAACTTATGCATAAACTGCCAGTCTAAGGCGGAAGAAGAAGAAAGGAAACGGTTGAACGAAGATTATATCGACCACTTAAATACGCTTTCTTTAATAAACGACGACGACACGTTTAAAGATTCCGACGAGTAGATGTTAAAAAAGACATAGATTCAAGAAGAGATTTAGAATAAGGATGCGACGGATTTTTAAAAAAATCGTCCGTTTCGGCAATCTCCATTATTTTTCCGCCGTACATAACGCATACTCTGTCTGCAAGGTGCCTGACCAATTTTAAATCGTGGGTAATAAATATATAGCTCATGCCGGTTTCGTTTTTTAAATCCATCAGCAGATTTAAAATCTGGGCGGAAACTGAAACGTCAAGGGCGGAAACAGGCTCGTCGAGTATAAGCAGTTCGGGGCGAACCGACAGGCATCTTGCTATTCCCACCCTCTGCCTCTGTCCGCCGGAAAGCATATGCGGATAGTTTAAAGCCGCCGTTTCAGGCAATCCGACTACTTTAAGCTGTTCTGCGGCAAATTCCATTCTGTCTTTCTTTTTGTTCTTTATAATACCGTTTCTGACCGCAGGATAAGATATTATTTTATATATCTTCTTTTTTGGATTTAATGACGAATAGGGATCTTGAAAAAGTATCTGTATCTTTTTCCTGAAATCTTCTTTTTTATTTTTATAATCCAGAAGTTCGTTTTTAAAATATATCTCCCCTGAAGTTTTTTCCGTCAGGCCTAAAATCAACTTGGAAAGGGTCGATTTTCCGCATCCCGTTTCCCCTACTACTGCAAATATTTCATTTTTATACACGTCGAAAGAAACGCCGTCAACCGCTTTTATCACGTTCTTTTTTATATCGAATAACGTTTTATAATACTTATAATGCTTAGAAACGTCGGAAACCGATAAAATTACGTTATTTTCCATATTTTTTTTCATTTTGCGCCGTCGGCATTAAATTTAATACATCTTACGCCGCGCCCATATTTTACTCCATTTTCGGAATCCATAAAATTTCTCAAAGCTATGTCGTTTAAACATTCGTCGTCTCTTTTAAAACATCTTGAATAAAATCTGCACTTCCCTTTTTTAAAATCGTCTTTGGTCAAATAACCGCTTATATTAAAAAGCTTCTGCTTCGGAACGTAATCCAGAGAAAGAGAAGGAATACTTTTTATTAAAGAAATTGTGTAAGGATGGGCGGGGTTATTTATTATATTTTCGGTGTTGCCGGATTCCATTATCTGCCCTGCATAAAATACGTAAGTCCTGTCGGAAATGCTTCTTGCGACGGTAAGGTCGTGCGTTATAAAAATAATACCGACGTTGGATTTTTCTTTTATTTCTT